>WUAK01000065.1 GCA_009827205.1 Phycisphaeraceae bacterium
ATCTAGTCCCGGTCGCAGCCATCGGTGCGAACTTTGACATGGGCAAGCACTTCGCACTCCGCGGTCAGCTCGCAGGTCTGTATCTAGGCGATTACGGACAGGTGTACGACGCCAAGGCGGAACTCGGGTACGACTTCAACCGGTTCTTCGGCATCTTCGTAGGCTACCGCCTGATGCACGTCGAAAGCGAAGAGTTTGATCTTGAGATCGATGCCACGCTCCAGGGCGTGTACGCGGGCGGCGAGGTGCGTTTCTAGATTCGTGCCTAACGAATTGCCTCAGGCCTGCATCAAATCGCAGATGATGTCAAGCCCCTGCTCGATCTTGGCGCGCGGCGCCGAGAAGCTCACGCGGAAGTGCGTGTCGCGGTCGCTGAACACACTGCCCGGGATCACCATCACCTCGCGGGCGAGACACCTATCAACAAACTGGTTGCTTGTCAGACCGAGGCGCTCTGGTACCTTGACGAATACGTAGAACGCGCCCTGCGGCACGGACACCTCGGTCACTTCGCTCAAACGAGCAACAACCATGTCGCGCCTGCTCTCGAAGTCGTCCACGTGAGGAGTCATGTCAACGTCGAACGCAGCGAGCGAGCCCCACTGCGCCATCGAAGGGGTGCAGACGTATGTGTACTGATGGATCCGGGTCATCGCGTCGATCACCGGTGCGGGACCCGCGGCATACCCAGAGCGCCAGCCGGTAATGCCGTAGGTCTTCCCGAACCCACGGATAAGCAATACGTCTTCGCCGCCTTCGAGTCTGGCGGGGCTCGGACAACGGGGGGTTTTGCCGTCGGACTTGGCGACATCGGTCAGCCCGTCCTTGAACGTGAACTCGTCATAGATCTCATCCGAGATCAGCAGCACACTCTTTGACCTGCACAGATCGAGCAGATCCCGGCATTCGTCGACCGTGCCAACGACCCCGCTCGGGTTGCCGGGTGAGTTGTAGAGCACAAACTTGGTCTTCTCTGTGATGAGCGGTTCAACGCGCTCTGCGGTCATGCGGAAGTCGGGGTAGGTGTCGCACCGGACCGCTTTGCCGCCAGCGATGGTTGCCATGTAGGGGTACATCGCGAAGTACGGGTCTGGGATGATCGCCTCGTCACCCTGTCCCATGAGCGCCAAGAACGCGAGCGTGAGCCCGCCCGAGGTGCCGCTGGTGACAAACGACTCGAGGTTGTCGTTGTTGTCGGTGTCCCACCCGAGATCGAACTTCAGGTGCTGGTTGATCTTTTTGAGGAGTGGATCGATGCCGCGTGTGAGTGTGTAGCCGTTCTTGTCCTGATCGATGGCCTCGATCGCGGCTTTCTTGATCTCATCGGCGACAGCGAAGTCTGGCTGACCGATCGAGAGATTGATCGGATCTTCGAGTTTGGCAGCGAGATTAAAGATGCGCCGGATACCCGACGCATCGACAGCCCGCGCACGATCACTGATCAAACGCTCGGTATTCATCGGTTGTCATCCTGATGGGTAAGGGCTTACTTCTCGACGACGTGCGTCTTGGGCAGTCCGAGGGGCGACTGCTCGCCCTTCTTGAACTTGCCGTCTTCGATCAGCTTCTCGAGTCGCTCGGCGCGCTTCATGACGCTTCGCTTGCCGGAAAGGTTGCCCTTGGTTTTCAGTGATCGATTCAGACTCATGTCATAGCTCTCTGCAATAATCAGTGCCGCGGGCTTACTGGGAGGGGGCCTTGTACCACACCCATTGGTTGGGCCGGCTGTAGTCGACAGACCCGCCGTGCTCCTGGAACCATATGCCTCCCAGACGCTGAATCTCTCGCTCGTGGGAAATCTTCCGTGTGCTGGTCTTGAAGCCGTCAGACTCGATCCCGACCAGCGTGATGGGCTCGTGGACGGTCCTGCCGCCCCGATCACCGGTCCGGATATAGCTCAGAATGCCGTGCTCAGCGAGGTAGATCTGGAGCCTGCGGGCCTCCTCGGCGTCCGCCAGCGGAGCCAGGTGCAGGTAGTTGACGCCCGGTTCACGGGTGTCCTCGTTGGTGATCTCGATCGGCTGGTTCGCCGGGGGCGGAGCCAGTGTCTCTTGGGCCGAGTCATCTTGATCGTCGCCCTGGGGCGGCGTGATGATCCCGGGCTTGATGAACTCGTCGTCCTGGGCGATCTGGAGCGGGTCTATAGGCCTGTCCTCTGCGCCCTCGCCGGAGGCACCTTCGCCGTCCATGCCAGCCAGCGTTTTGCTCGCCTCGTCCCGCATCGGGTCTTTGAGCTCTTCGCGGGCGTCGCTCTTGCCGAGGCTGTAGGCGATCACGAAGATCGCGAAGATCAGCAGGACCGCGAACGCTCCGAACATGCCAAGCTTGACTGGGGTCAGCCCGAACTGCCCCAACGCGACAGGCCTCTGATCGACATGAGAGGCCGCTTCAGCACCCTTGTCTTCCGAGTATTCTGATGTTGTGCCAGGCTCCTTGGACGCAACAGCGGGTGTCACGCCTGTGTCGGCAGCGGGCTTGGCGGGCTTCACATCAGTCTCGCTCGTGACGTCCACCTTGGACTCGATCTTCGCCTCGGGCTCGTTGACAGGCTCGGGCTTGATGACTTTGGGCTCTGGTTTCTTCTCTGGCTTCTTCTTGTTGTCAGGCTTCTGCTTCACATCCGACTGCTCAACCTGCTTCTCAGGCTCTGATGTCTTCGCCTGCTCTGCCTGCTGACCCGAATTTGCCGGCTCCGCGGCTTTCGCCTCGGGCTCTGGGGTCTTCTGCTCACTTGCTTCGACCGCTCGGCCCGCTTTAAACGAGGGCATCGAGAGCAACGCGTCCATATTGATATCGAGATTGTCGCCGCCCTTGGCTTCGAGGACTTTCTCCGATGCGACCTGTGAGGCGAGTGCCTCTTCAGCTTTGCGCTCTGCCTCTGCAGCTTCCCGCTGTGCACGTTCCTCAGCTTCTTTGGCGGCTATCACCGAAGGGTGGCCCGGCGGCCTCGGGGCTGAGTTATCAACAGCTCCGCCGCCGAGACGCTCGCGCATCTGCTCGTTGCCCACCTGTCCAGACTTGGTGGAGTTCGTCTCCCGGAGGAGTTCAAAGAGTGCGGGCGCGTTGCGACGTTTGGCCATGACAGGGGCATTCTCCCCGCCAGAGGGCCCGGTTGCAAATCAGACACCCGCACCCGGGGCACATTGACCAATTCTCCACCTCTCGGCTCGTCACCGGCCCCCATCAGGGGCCGTATACTCCGGCCTATGGCCATCAGAGACGAAGACATCGTGACCATCGCCCCCAAGCCGATGAACAGGCTCGAGAGCGTCTACCTCCCAGAGTTCTTTCGTGGATTCGGGACCACGATGCGGCACTTCTTCACCTCGTTCGGCCAAGGCAAGACGAGCAGGACCATCCAGTACCCGGAAGAACGCAAGGAGCACTACAAGCCGGAAGACGGCGGGATGGAGCCCAGCAACTTCAGGGGCATCCACCGGCTCAACCGCGACGAGGACGGCCGCGTCAAGTGCGTCGCGTGCATGATGTGCCCAACGCTCTGCCCCGCAAACTGCATCCACATCGTCGCCGAGGAGTCCCCCTGGGACGACCGCGAGAAGTACCCCAAGAAGTTCGAGATCGATGAACTCAGGTGTATTTTCTGTGGGATGTGCGAGGAAGCCTGCCCGGTGGACGCCATCGAGCTGACCACCGAGTACGACGTCGTGGGCCTCACCAGAGAGGAAATGGTCTTCGACAAAGAGAAGCTGTTGTCGATCTACGATGTCACAATAGATAAGAAGCCCATGTAAACCGGGCCCTGGCCAACCAAGCTCGATCGAGTGGTTGGGATCTCCTCAAAAACTGGCCGAATTGTTGGCACGTCCGGAAAGCCGTGGCATCTTCCGTATGCGTGGTCAGTGGGACACCCGTCTTGTCGTGCGCGACAAGTCTGTGAAGTGAACCACCGACTGCGAAAGGCACACAATGCGTTTCTACACCCTCGCGGCCATCACGATGACCGCGACGACCGCCTCCGCCCAGAATGTCTCGTTCAGTTTCGCCTCGGACACCGCGTCAGAGCAGCCATCGTTCAGAGGCTTTGCCGACAGCGGAGTCATGAATACCGGTCGCATCGCGACAGACCTGCTCGTGGATGACGCCAACGGCCCGCTCCCGACGCTGGAATACGACACACGCTTCTACAACGACTTCACGCTGACCACTGTCGGCTCAACGCTGCTCCCCTCGGGCCAGTATCTCCACACTTACTCAATTGATGGCTCGTTCCGGTTCCAAGGTGTAACCGTGATGACCGTCACGATTGAAGACGGTGTCTTTACCGCATTAGGCGACGAATTCAGTTGGGGCTCGACCGCGACAATCCAGGCCTCAAGCCTCGCAGGGAGCACCGTGACCTACGAGTGGATGACCGACGACCAGCCCGCGTACAACCTCTTCGACGGCGCGATCACGTCGGACATGACCGATGCCGCTTTCACGCTGACTCGCCTGCTCTCGTTCCCTGATGGGGGGCAAGAAACGCCGGGTGTTGCGCTGAACCCAGGTACGGGCCTGCCGACGGACAACTGGCAGAGCGAGGGCTCGTATTCGGGCTCGGCGTTCTTCATCCCTACTCCGGGTAGTGCGCTCTTGGTCACTGCTGCTGGTATTGGGCTGGTTCGACGGCGCCGCTGATCGCGACCTACTTACGAAGTACTCATCACGCCTGCGAGATCCGTGTGCATGGCCTTCGCTGCGCGCGCGACAGCATCTTCCCAGCGCTCACCTTCAGCACGCTCCGGATAGAGCACCGATCGGCTCGCGTTCACGAGCACGCCGCCCTGCTCGCCAAGCAGAGGCTTGAGATCCGCGGCCCCGCCTCCCTGTGCGCCGTATCCGGGCACGAGGAAGTACTGCTTGGGCATCAAAGCCCGCAGCGCTGAGCCGTCGGCAGACTTGGTCAGCCCCACCACCGCTCCGACATCGCTCATCCCGGACGCACCGAGTCTGTTCGCGCCGAGATCTGCAACGTGTGAAGCCATCATCTCGCCGACCGTGCCGCCCGATGACAGCTCGTTCGACTGCACCGCGTCGCTGTCCGGGTTGCTGGTACGCACGAGAACGAATACACCGAGCCCGGCATCGAGGTAGGGCTCAACCGTCGATGGTCCCAGGTACGCGTTCACGGTTACCGCATCTGCACCGATTGCGTTCACGGCCTCGGCGTAGTGAGCCGCGGAGATCCCGATGTCACCTCGCTTCGCGTCGTGCACGACCGGTACACCCGTCGATCTCGCGTGTGCAACCACTCGTTCGAGCACCGCGACCCCGGCGGATCCGAACCGTTCGAAGCACGCGGACTGAGGCTTGAACGCAGAGGCGTGCTCGTTGGTCGCGTCGATGACGCCTTTGCAGAAATGCTCTGCCGCTTCGACGTCGGATGACGACTTGGTGCGCACCTCCTCTGGGATCCGCTCGATGACGGGATCCAGCCCAATACAGGTCGGGGAACCGACAGCTGCGATGCGTGCGTGCAAGCGATCGACGAAGCGGGCGTTGTCCATGCGACCTCCGAGCGAGTTGCCGCCTGAGCCTACGCTTGTCGTGCATGCCCGAGCCCACGCCCCAAGAGATCGACCTCAAAAAAGACAAGGGCCTGACCGTGCAGTGGCACGACGGCAAGGTGTCTTACTACTCCATCGCGTACCTCCGCAAGATGTCCCCCTCGGCGGACATGCGCCAGCTCCGCGAAGAGATGAAGAAGAACCCTCTGACGGTGCTCCCGGCGGGCTCCGGCTCCAACGAGCCGGTCGTCGCGCGAGGGGCGGAGTTGGTCGGCAACTACGCGATCCGAATCCGATTCTCAGACGGGCACGACACAGGGATCTACTCGTGGGCATACCTACGGAGCATCGACCCGGCCGACGAGAAGACGCAAAGGCCCGACATATCGGCGGGCGACGAAGCTGGCCCATCCCATGAGTGAACGCATCGCACTCACATCCCCTATCGCCGACGTGCCGGGCGTGCGCGATCAGACGGCCCGCGATCTGGCCACACTCGGCCTCCGCGCGGTCGGCCAGCTCGTTGCATACCTCCCCTCGCGCCACGAGCACGAGGAAGCCGAGGCTCCGATGTCTGAACTGGCGCCGGACCACATTGTTTCGGCGCGGGGTGAGATCACGAGCTGTCGGCTCTCTGGTTACGGCAAGCGCTCCCGCTTCCAGGCGGTTCTGTCTGACGGGACTGGGCGGCTCGATCTTGTGTGGTTCAACGCGCCGTATCTCAGAGGCAAGCTCCACCCGGGCATGAGACTCCGCGTGCAGGGCAAAGCCAAAACCTACAACCATGGCCTCCAGATCGCCAACCCGAAGTACGAGGTCCTGTCGGACGAAATCGAAACTGATTCGGATAAGACCGAGGCCCGTCTGCGTCCGATTTACCCGGCGTCCGAGCGTGTGCCCTCCCGCGTGATCGAGCAGGCAGTCGTGAAGGTACTGCCTGTCGCGCTGCCCATGATCGCGGACCACCTGCCCGAGACGTTCCGTACAGAGCGCGATCTCCCCGATCTCTCAGACGCATACCGGATGATGCACGCACCGGAGAATGAGGAAGAGATCGCAAGGGGCAGGCGCCGACTCGCATACGATGAATTGCTCATGCTCCAGCTCGGTGTCGCGATGAAGAGGTACCAGCTGCGCGATTCGCAGAGAGCGCCGGCTTTACGCGCGAGCCCGGCGTCACACGACAAGATTCTCTCGATGCTGCCGTTCACGCTCACCGGTGCTCAGCAGCGCGTTGTCGGTGAACTATCGGATGAGCTCACGCGCGACATCCCTTCCAACAGGCTCATCCAGGGCGACGTCGGGTCCGGCAAGACCATGGTCGCCCTCTACGCCATGCTGCTGGCGGTCGAGTCGAATCATCAGGCGGCGCTCATGGCTCCGACAGAGATCCTCGCGGAGCAGCACTTCGAATCGATCTCTCGGACTCTTGCAAACCAGGACGTCCGTGTCGAGCTCCTGACCGGCTCTGTCATCGGCGGCGATCGTGACGCGATGCTCGCGAGGCTCGAAGAGGGCAAGATCGACATCCTGATCGGTACGCACGCGTTGTTGACCGAACATGTCAGGTTCAACTCGCTTGCTGTCGCGATCATCGACGAGCAGCACCGGTTCGGTGTCGAGCAGCGGGCGGTTCTGAGGACCAAGGGCGAGGATGAGGGCGGGATGACGCCGCACGTCGTGGTGATGACCGCGACCCCGATCCCGCGGACTGTTTCGCTCACGCTGTTCGGCGATCTCGATGTCTCCACGATCGACGAGCTGCCTCCCGGGCGTCAGCCGATCGAAACGACCTACTCGCCGCCCGAGGATCGCGAGCAGGTCTACCAGGCCGTGCGCAGGCGTGTGGAGTCTGGAGAGCAGGCCTACGTCGTCGCGCCCGCGATCGACAGCGAGTCGGGCGTGCTTGTTGGTGCGCGAGACTTGCAGCGCGAACTTGAAGACGGATTCCTGAGTGGGCTCCGAGTCGCGCTCGTGCACGGCAGGCTCAAGCGCAACACGCGTGAGCACATCATGGAGCGGTTCAGGCGCGGACTCATCGATGTGCTGGTCGCAACAACAGTGATCGAAGTGGGCGTCGATGTGCCCAACGCCACTGTGATGGTCGTCGAGCAGGCCGATCGATTCGGTCTTGCTCAGCTCCACCAGCTCCGAGGCCGGGTTGGACGGGGTAGCAAAGCATCGGAATGTGTTCTGATTTCCTCACCTGTCACCACCGACGGTGTCGAACGGTTGAAGATTATGACCAAAACAGGGGATGGATTCCGCATTGCTGAGCGAGATTTTGAGATTCGCGGACCGGGTGAGATATTCGGGTCCAAGCAGTCGGGTCTCCCACCGTTTCGTGTTGCCGATTTGATCCGTGACACAGATCTCTTGGCGCGTGCCAGAACGGACGCACAGGAATGGATCAGACGCTCGCCAGAACTGTCATTTGAGGGTGAGATACTCGTCCAACAACGGGTCTTAAAGACCCACGGAAGGTGGCTCGGGCTTGGAGATACAGGGTAAGTTGAGGCGATAGAACGCTTGACTTGTTGGCGACCTGATAGGATGCCGTCCGGGCAATCAGCCGCCAGACAAACACGGAGACCGATCCATGCCCTCGCTTGAGACCGCATCGCCCCTCCACGAACGCCTCTTGGCCGCCACCGGAGATCGGACCTACCGCAAGGTCGGCGAAATGACAGGCACCCACCCGGAGACGGTCCGCCGGTACCTCCAGGGTCAATCACCCAGCGTGGAATTCGTGACAGCGCTCTGCAGTGCGCTCTCGATCAGCGGTGAGTGGCTCCTGACAGGTGAAGGCCCGATGCGGGCCTCGGACGCGAAACAGCACGCACTGAGTCAGGCTGATCCCGGCGAGCTTCTGAAAGCGATTGCAGGTACGCTTGATGACCTCGGGGACAGGCTCGATCGGCTTGAGCTTTTCGTTCAGGCACTCGAAGTCCGGGTGCGAGGCAAGGCTCAACCTCTGCCTACGACTCAGCAGACGCCTGCCCCTGAACCGGAGGCCGGAGAAGGCGATGGATCGGGACCCCCTGCTGAGAGAACCCAAGCCGATCGCCGAGCGCGACGCATCGGAGAAGCTATCGCCAAGCGACCATCTCAAGCTGCTGGTTGATCTGATGAAGCCCACCGGCCCCGAGATGGCCCGAAGATGGCTCGCGGCTTTGGCGCTCGTGCCCGAAGATGAACGCGAGAGCGTCATAGAGAGCGTCGAAGCGGAGATCCTGAGACAGTTCGCCTCGGAAGAGGACTGATTCTTCAATCCCTACCATCGGTCATGTCTTTCAACGCACGACTTGCCGATCGCCTCCACGAAATGGCTGCGCTGCTCGAACTCACCGGCGCCAACCGGTTCCGGATCGCCGCGTTCTCAAAGGCTGCCCGCGCTGCAGAGAACCACACGCAGGACTTCAGCTCGCTCGACGACAAAGAGCTGATCGCGATCGACGGCATAGGCAAGGGTGTCGCCGCGATCGTCCGCGAGCTCAGCGAGATGGATGAGATCGAAGAACTCAACGCATTGCGTGAGGAAGTCCCAGATGGGCTCATCGATGTGCTCGACATTCAAGGGCTCGGACCAAAAACGGTTCGTCAGCTGTGGAATGACCTTGGCGTGACGGACAGAGCAAGCCTGAAAAAGGTCATCGACGACGGCAGCATCCTCGATCTCCCACGCATGGGGCAGAAGACGGTCGACAACATCAAGACCGCATTGACCTTCGCGTCCAAGTCCAGCGAACGGCTCCCTCTCGGGCTCGCGGCGATCGTCGCTGACCGCCTCGTCGAAAGGCTGAGAGCAGTCAAAGGTGTCAAGCAGTGCGAGGCGGCGGGCTCTTTCCGGCGCGGACGGGACACAATCGGAGACGTCGACATACTCGTTGTTGCCAGTGATCCCGAGAGTGTCCGCGAGGCGTTCTGCGAAGCCGACGATGTGGAGCAGGTCGTCGCGCGAGGCGAGACCAAGTGTTCGGTTCGGGTGAAAATCGCGACCGACACTGGACGCTGGAAGGGGCAGGCCAAGGCGAATGCCACGGTCGGCGCCGACCTGAGGATTGTGCCAGCAGAGAGCTTCGGTGCCGCGCTGATGTACTTCACTGGCTCGAAGGAACACAACGTCCGGCTGCGGGAGAAGGCTCTCAAGCAGAAGCTCACACTCAATGAGTACGGCTTGTTCCCTCACGACAAGAACGCCGAGGGCTCGCCGCAAAGCCGGGGTGTCAAACCGGTCGCGTCGAAGACAGAGAAGCAGGTCTACACGAAGCTCGGATTGCCCTACATCCCGCCCGAGATCCGCGAGGACATCGGCGAACTCGATCTCGATGAGTCGCCCAAACTGATCGGATTGGATGACATCAAGTCCGAGCTCCACGCGCACACCACCGCGTCCGACGGCAAGATGAGTCTCGAAGAACTCGTGCAGAACTCGCTCGACCGGGGTTTCCACACGATCGCCGTCACGGACCACAGCCGATCCAGCGTGCAGGCCGGCGGGCTATCTGTCGAGCGACTGCGCGAGCAGCGCGGTGCGATCGACCAGGCGCAGGCAGAGTTCGGTAAGGACATCAAGATCCTGGCAGGTTCTGAGGTCGACATCCTGTCTGACGGCACGCTCGATTACGACGATGACGTGCTCGGCGAGCTCGACATCGTCGTCGCCAGCCCCCACGCGGCGCTCACGCAGGATCCAAAGACCGCGACGAAGCGGCTGCTGAAAGCCATCGAGCACCCGATGGTGCACATCATCGGGCACCCGACCGGCAGGCTGATCAACCGCAGGCCCGGGCTCTCGCCCGCGATGGACGAGCTGATCGCTGCGGCGGTCGAGCACGATGTCGCGCTCGAGATCAACGCCCACTGGATGAGGCTCGATCTTCGGGACAGCCACGTCCGGGCCGCGGTTGAGGCTGGGTGCAAGATCGCGATCGACTGCGACGACCACGCGCCCGAGGACTTCGACAACCTCCGGTTCGGGGTCGCCACCGCCAGGCGGGGCGGGCTCACGCCCGAGTTGTGCATCAACTCGTGGAGCAAAACGAAACTCCACAAGTGGCTAAGTTCGAAGCGGTAAGCTCTGCCCATGGCACACCTCTCACGACTCGCTTGCGTACTTCTTGTTCTGCTCGGTTCGGCGCGAGCTGATTCTGCGTTTGCACAGGGAGAAAGCGAATCCGTGCGCGTGCTCGTCTTCACGAAGACCGCGGGCTTCCGCCACTCATCGATCCCCGAGGGTGTCGAGGCGTTCAGGAAGATCTGCATTGAACGCGACTGGGAGATCGAGCACACGGAAGACGCCGCGGCGTTTACGGATAAAAATCTGAGTGGCTTCGACGCGGTTGTGTTTCTCAACACGACTGGCGATGTGCTCGACGACGAACAGCAGGCCTCGTTCGAGAGGTTTATCCAGAGCGGGAAGGGGTACATGGGTGTCCACGCCGCGGCGGACACTGAGTACGACTGGCCCTGGTACGCCAAGCTCGTGGGCGCTCAATTCAAGAGCCACCCGCGGATCCAGCAGGCGATCATCCGCGTCGTGAACCGCGAGCACGCGTCAACAAGACATCTCGGCGCCGATTGGACTCGGACCGACGAGTGGTATGACTTCAGGGCGGTGCCTTCTGAGGATGTCAGCCGACTCCTCGAGCTCGACGAATCCAGCTACGAGGGTGGGTCGATGGGCGAAGACCACCCGATCGCGTGGTACCACGAGTACGACGGCGGTCGCGCGTTCTACACGGGCGGCGGGCACACGGAGGAGTCGTACTCGGAGCCCGATTTCGCCAAGCATCTCGCGGGCGGTCTTGAGTGGGTGCTTGGAGAAACAGAGTGATCTCTCACGAGCCTGAGCGCTAGACTCCCCCCGGCTGCGGTCAAGCCATGACATCCGATTCAGGAGCGCCCCGCGAACTCGGGGCGGTGTGTCATGTTCGATCGAATGTCCGATGGCTTCAACAACGTCTTCCGCAAGCTCTCAGGTCGAGCCGAGATCTCCGAAGCCAACGTCCGCGAGGCGATGGAAGAGGTCGAGACCGCGCTGCTCGAGGCCGATGTGCATTACGACGTGGCGAAGAAATTCTGCAAGGACGTTGTGCAGGATGCGCTGGGCAAAGAGGTCACCAAGAGTCTCAAGCCTGGGCAGGAA
>WUAK01000066.1 GCA_009827205.1 Phycisphaeraceae bacterium
GGGCGTGAGCGCCGAGAGCGGGATCTCCACGTTCAGAGACGCAGAGACGGGGCTCTGGGCGAAGTACGACCCGATGGATCTGGCCCACATCGACGCATTCCACCGCGACCCGGAGCTCGTCACCCGCTGGTACCACTGGCGGTTCACCAGGTGCAAGGATTGCGAGCCCAACCCGGGTCATCACGCCCTGGCCGAACTCCAGAGGCAGACCGAGACCCGAGGGGGATCGTTCAGCCTGCTCACCCAGAACGTCGACGGCCTCCATCAGCGGGCGGGCTCGACCAACGTCTCCGAGATCCACGGCACGATCCTCACTTGGCGGTGCACCAAAACGGGCAAGCACCACGAACTCGAGGACATCGATTTCTCGTCCTTCCCCCCTACTTCCGAAGCCGGTGGCATCCTCCGCCCAAACGTCATCTGGTTTGGTGAGATGCTGCCAGAGAAGGAACTCGAGCGGGCGTTTGCCGACTCGAGTTCATGCGACGTGTTCATGAGCGTGGGTACAAGCTCGGTCGTCCAGCCTGCCGCGAGCCTGATCGAGCTGGCCAAGGGCCACGGCGCGAAAACCATCGAGGTGAACCTGGAGCCAACGCCGATTAGTGAGAGTGTGGATGTGAGCGTGTTCGGCAAGGCGGGCGAGGTGCTGCCGGAACTGCTGGTATTTCTTCAGGAGTCACTGTAATGAAATATACACTATTGATATTGCTTGGCATTCTGCTTGCGGGGTGCGTACGGATCACGCCTGGTGACCAATACGCGTATCCGCCTGGCAAGATCAATCATGTAGTGTTCTTTGAGCTTCGGGATCAAACTCAGAAAGAGGAGTTGATCGACGATTGTTACGAGCTGCTCCAAATCCCCGGAGTTACTAGCGGCTATGTAGGTACTCACTACGAAGTTGGACGAGAAAACGTCATCACTGATTATGATGTAGGTTTTTTTGTTGCTTTCGATACAGAAGACGATTACGCGGCGTACGTAGAGCACCCGGCCCATGTGGTACTGGTAAGCAAGTGGAAACCTCGCTGGGATTCAATCCACGTGTACGACATTGGCGACGACCGCTACGTGAGAGGAGCCGATTAGTAGTTCGGCGTCGGCGCCCTGAACTCGCTGATATCAACCGAGCGGAACCACTCGATCGTTTTCTTGAGCCCCTCGGCGAGCGGGACCTTGGGCTCCCAGTCGAGGTGCTTCTTGGCCAGCGAGATGTCGGGCTGACGCTGCTTCGGGTCGTCGGCGGGCAGGTCGCGGTACACGATCTTGCTGCCCGAGCCAGTCAGCTCGATCACGTGCTCGGCGAGTTCCTTGATCGTGAATTCGCCTTGGTTGCCGATGTTCACGGGTCCAACGAAATCGTCCGAGCCGTTCATCATTCGGATGATCGCTTCGACCAGATCGTCGCGGTAGCAGAACGAACGGGTCTGTGAGCCGTCACCGAAGATCGTGATGTCCTCGCCCGCCAGCGCCTGGCGGATGAAGTTGCTGACGACGCGCCCGTCGAAGGGGTGCATGCGAGGGCCGTAGGTGTTAAAGATTCGGACGACGCGGATATTGACGTTGTTCGTCCGGTGGTAATCGAAGAACAGTGTTTCGGCGGCTCGCTTGCCCTCGTCATAGCACGCGCGAGGGCCGATCGGGTTGACGTTTCCCCTGTAGCTCTCGGGCTGTGGGTGCACGTCCGGGTCGCCGTAGATCTCGCTTGTCGAAGCCTGCAGAATCTTGGCGTTGCAACGCTTGGCCATGCCCAGCATGTTGATCGCGCCCATGACAGAGGTCTTCATGGTCTTGATCGGGTTGTACTGGTAGTGACCCGGTGCCGCGGGGCAGGCCATGTTGTAGATCTCATCGACTTCCAGCCAGAGCGGATGTGTCACGTCGTGACGGATCAGCTCGAAGTTGGGTTTACCGATGAGGTGCTGCACGTTTGACTTCTGGCTCGTGAAGAAGTTGTCCACGCAGATGACATCGTGCCCGTCATCCATGAGGCGCTCACAGATGTGCGAGCCCAGAAAGCCCGCGCCGCCGGTGACAAGAATCCGCTTGATCTCTGACATCGCGCTTCGTGCTCCGCTCGGGTCCGGCTGGCCTTCTCAGTCCCTCTGATCGGCCAACCAACGAGCATAGGTGCTCACAGCCTCGGCAGGATCGTGGCTCGGCTTGAACCCGAGCCCCGCCTCCGCCCTGGACATGTCAGCACATGTAAAGTCCTGATAAAAACGCCTGATATTCGCGGGCATCGGGATGAACTCTGTGGGCCGCTCTTCATCGGCGATCCCAAGGCCTTGCCTGACAGCGGACGCGACCTCCTCGAAAGATGTCGAGCGTCCAAAGCCCGCGTTGTACACACCGGGTTCTGGGTCTTTGCGATCTCCGAGTCCGGCACCGGCGAGTGTGATGCCCACGATGTCATGGACGGAGACCTGATCACGAGCCTGCTCGCCGTGCTCGAAAAGCCGGGGCCTTCCTCCATCGAGAATCTGGCTCGTAAGTTGCAGGGCCATAGAAGCCATCTTGCCTTTGTGAGACTCGCCGGGACCGAAAACATTGAAGTAACGCAGGCCCACGATCCAGGGCTTCTTGAGCCCGGCCGATTCACACTCACGTGTGACGCGGGAGTGTGCCTGCTCCATGAGCCACTTGCTGAACCCGTAAACGTTGTTGGGCTTGCCGGCAGAGCTTTCAGGGAACGGTTTCTTCGCGTGTGTTTCTTGAGGTGTGCCGTATGTCGCGGCGCTCGAGGCATACACAAGAGGGATATCGCGTTCGACGCAGGCCTCGATCATCGCGGGCCAGGTCTCCCCCGCGTTCTCCTCGATCATCTCTGCTTCGTCTTCGACGGTTGTGTCCGTGATTGCACCGAGATGGAACACGGCCTCGGGTTCGTACCTATCGAGCAGCTCAGGCCAGAACACATCGCGGATACTCTGCCCCAGGACCTCGCCTCGGAAGGTGTCGCTGTGACGCTCGCATGCGTTCACGAGACTTTCAAACGAACCAGTCCGCATCGAGTCGATCACAATCACGTGCGCACCGGGTACGCGCGTCTGGAGTTCTGCGACGAGGTTTGCGCCGATAAAGCCGCAGCCGCCAGTCACGATGTATGTCGGAGAACCCGTCGTCATGATGCAATCCTAGTCTGCCTCGCTCCCAAAGCCGGGCAGTTCGGTCACTCGCGCGGGCCGGTCGTCTGAAATAGATTCTTGACGCTCAGTGGGCTGAGCGCCGGGGATATCGTTGCGCCCACCGCTCGTCCAGTAGAGGATCGCGGTCCCGATGATCAATACCGCGGCAACGACATCCTTGCGACGATGGTTACGCGACACCTGCTATGAATCCTGAGTCGGCGACTCGGATTCCTCTGCTGCGAGTCGTGCCTTTTCTTCGCGATCGTGCCTTGCCGACCAGACGAACGGCGCCGCCACGGCAATCGAGGAGTACGTGCCAACGAGCACTCCAACAAGCAGCGTGAAGGAGAACGCCCTTACGCCCTCGCCGCCCGCGACATACAGAATCAGCACCGCAGCGAGTGTCGTACCCGACGTGATCACCGTTCGGCTAATCGTCTGGTTGATTGACAGGTTCACGACACGCCTGCTTGCGTAATCAAGCTTGCCGCGATTCTCACGGATGCGGTCCATGATGATGATCGAGTCGTTCAGCGAGTAGCCGATGATGGTCAGCAGCGCGGCAATCAGGCCAAGGTCGATCTTGAATGGCATGATGTTGAGCTGCTGCGCTACTGCCCCGAGGGACTCGTTCAGGTACACGATTTCTGCGAGGGCGATCAGACCGATCGCGGTCAGCACGTCGTGGAGGAGGGCAACAAGCGCTGCCATCGAGTATCGAACCGATCCGAACCGGACCCAGATGTAGATCGTGATAAGCAGGAGGCTGAGACCAACAGCCGCGACTGCCTTACCTCTAAACGAACTCGCGACCGCAGGGTCGAACTGATCCGTGCCTGCAAGCGACTCCGAACGCTTGAGCGCCTGACGAACGAGGTTCCATTCCTGCTCAGCAACCTCGGCGTCCCAGCGGTCTTTGCTCTCATACACGAGCAGACCCTCGTCGAGCACCACCAATGCCGCCGACTGAATGGAATCGGGCTCACCCTCAAGGATGATGATGTCCCATTCTCTGCTCAGCAGGCTGCTGAACTGCTGGTCGCGACGCATGTAATCGAGACGCTCGCGGAGGTCTAGCGAATTGGTTACGGGGCTGATGTTGTCCATCACGATGGCAACACCGCCGTCGAACGCAGACACGTCAGCCGTGATGCCCGGCCGATCGATGATGTCCCCGAGACGGTTCTCGGTGATTGGGTACACCGGCGCCAGCCTCAGGTCGTCGATCACGTCGTCGTTGAATGAGAGCACGGCCTTGGTTGGCAGGACATCCTGGAACTCATTCTGGATCAGTGTGTTCAGTGTCTCGGAGTTTGTCGCAAGCGTCTTGATGCGGAACGTCGAAGACGTGATGCCGTCATTCTCGGGATCAACCGGAAGGACCTCGGCGCTGCTGAGCAGGAATGTTTCGTCATTCTCCTCGGCTGCGTTGCCGAGTGCGATGACCCGCTCGGCGACCTCTGGCCTGGTCAAGGTCAAGCGTTCGCCGTTCTCGTCCTGCTTGAACTGCATGGTGATCGCGGTGCCGCCCCGGAACTCGGTGTCGAGCATCTCCGAGCCCTGGTAGACAATCATCCCGATGCCCAGACCCACGTAGCAGATCGAGATGGCGATAAAGATCACACGGAACTTGAGCCAGTCGATCTTGGGCTCGAGTGTCCTTTCGATCACTGGTACCGCGTTGGGAAGCATCGGCATGTTCTTGATCGCGAACTTCTCAGTCATCAGACCGAAGATCAAACGCGAGATCACGAGTGCACTAAAGAGTGTACCGACCACGCCGATGCCGAGGGTGATCGCAAAGCCCTTGATCTCTTGCGTGCCGATGTTGGCGAGCACGAGACAGACGATGAGGTTCGTGACATTGCCGTCGACGATCGACGAGAGGGCCTTGGAGTAGCCGAGTCGGATTGCGGGCCTGAGTTCGAGCCCGTTTCTTCGTTCTTCACGGATGCGCTCGAAGATCAGGACGTTCGCGTCGACCGCCATGCCGAATGTCAGGATGATGCCCGCGATACCGGGCAGCGTGAGCGTGACGTTGCCCAGCACGATCATGCCGAGGATCAAGATCGCGTTACAGAGCAGCGCGATCACCGCGATCAGGCCAGAGCTGAAGTAGTAGAAGACCATGAACACGCTGACCGCGATAAGCGCGACGATACCCGCGATAAGACCCGCGTCGAGGTTGTCCTGTCCGAGCTCCGGACCGAGGATCGACTGGCTGATCGGGTTTGGGCTGAGTGTCGCCGTCAGCGTGCCGGCGTTGAGTGTCCGGATGATCTGCTCGCGCTCGTTTGCCGAGTCGATTCCGGTGATCTGGCCCTGCGATGAGATCTTGGAGATCAGGTTTGGAGCCGTGAACACCTTGTTGTCGAGCAGGACAGCCATCGGCTCGCCCACGTTCTTCTCGGTGAGCTGACCAAGAAGACGCCCGCCGTTGACATCCATTCGGAACCCAACCGCGGGACGACCGTTCTGATCGACCGTCTCAAAGGCACGCGCCACGCTCCAGTTGGATCTGCCGCCGCCCTGTGTGAGCGCGTCGTTGTTGGTATCCCAGAGGAGCATGTAGTACGTGCCCTCGTACTCCTCGACAACGAAATCTCGTGTCTGGAAGAAGGCCGCGGGATCCTGCTCCATGAACTGTGCTTGCTGGATCGACTCGACCCACGAGGACGGATCTGCGAGCGGGAACCAGCGCGCGTCGCGAGTCGATGCGAGGCGCGGTCCCTCCTCGCGGAGGCGCTCGCGGAGCGACTGCTCCTCGACGTGCCCACCGATGCCGGGTGCGATTCTAAATTCGAGCACGCCCGAGCCCTGAAGCAAACGGACCAAGTCTGACGGGTCGTCGAGTGTGTTCCGCTTGTCGCGGTAGTTCTTGTGGAGAGCGATGACCTCATCGATCGTCGCAACCTCGTTGGGGTGAGATTCTTTGAGCGATTCGATCGCCTTTTCCCGCTGGCTTGGCAGCAGGTATGGTTCCTCGGCTGTGTTATCGAGCACAGCGCGCTGCTCGTTGGGCAGTTCGAGCGCGGCCTGCAGGTCATCCGCCACGAGCACAGAATCGAGCAGCTCGTCACGAACCTGGTCAAGCTCGATACTCGCTGCAGCGATGCGGGCAACGATTTCATCAACGACTTCGGGCGGAGCGGTGCTGTCGATCGCGTCCCTCAGCTCATCGGCTGCGGAGCGTTCCTGTTCGAGATGCTCTACTGCGCGCAGCATGAGCTGCTTCTGAGCGTCGTTGTCACCTGCGAGCCGGTCGATTTCCGCCAGGCGGGCCTCGCCCTCCATCGCGAGCATCCGGTCGAATTCCCGGCCGGTAATCTCTCGCTGGCGGATCTCTTCGAGCTTGCTGTTGTATGCCTCTCGCAGCCCCTCGATTTCCGCGTTTGGCAGAGGCATCGAGATCTCGATCCGGTCTCGGCCCTGCGGGACCATCGAGAGGTCCATCGTGCCCTGCGGATCGATCCGGTCCTTCAGAACCGTGATCGTCGTATCCATGACCTCCTCAGCGTTCTGCGAGGGATCGATCAGGAGCTGATAGGTCAGGCTAAACCCACCGCGGAGGTCCTTGCCGAGACGGATCGTCTCGCTCACGGGCCAGATGTACGCCGAGAGCATGACAAGCAGCGCGAGGATGAGACACGAGTTTCGAACGAGGTGACGCATAGTGCTTCGTTTCCGTAGGAGTCGGTGTTACGAATCGATCGCCGAGGCGAGTTCTGGTTCATTGGCGGATGAAGTGTCTTCTTTCTCCGCGCGAGCAGATCGGATGACCTGCTGGATCGCGCTCTTGGCGAAAGTCATCTTTGTGTTTGTGGAGTCATCGATTTTGACGACAACCTCCTCATCGCGGATCTCAGAGACGCTCCCGATGATGCCGCCGATCGTCTGGATCTTGTCGTGTTTGCCCATCGCGGCGAGCATCTCGGCCTTCTTCTTTCGTTCGGCGCGCTGGGCGCGGCCAGACATGAAGAGCATCAGGATAAACATGCCGCCGATGGCGACGAGGAAGATCCAGCTCCCCCCGCCCGTGGGTGGGCGCTGCTGACCTGCTGGTGCACCGCCAGCGCCGTCGGCCGGTTGGCCTGTGGTGCCGGGCTGAGCCGTGGACTGATTGGGCATACCAGGAACGCTCGGATCGCCGTCCTGAGCCGTGAACATCGCAAGAGCAGCCGTGTCGGACCATTCTGTCATGAGTGTCATATCCCGTTCTCTTCTGATCAGGCCTGATCAGGGGGCCTGTGGCAGCCCGAGACGCCCACGCAGACCGCTGGGGAGCCCGTCAACGGCGACGGGCCACCTGGTGGCGAACGAGAGCCAATCATCTTCGCGGACGGCCTGGCGGATGTCCAACATCAGCCGCTGAAAGTGCCTCACATTGTGAAGGCTCACCAGAATCGGTCCCAGCATCTCCCCGGCATTGAACAGGTGCCGAATCGTGCCCCGGCTAAACCCTTTGCCGTCGACAGTCGTGAGCCCATACTTTGCTGGGTCGCAAGCCGGACAATCGCAGCAAGGCTCGATGACCTCCGTATCCGTCGTGTACTTGGCGTTCTTGAGCCTGATCTGACCAGTTCTGGTGAAGGCGTTGGCGCTCCGCCCGTTCCTGGTTGGCAGCACGCAATCGAACATGTCCACACCCGAGAGCACCGCCGAGAGGATGTCTCGCTCGTAACCCACGCCCATCAGGTAGCGGGGCTTGTCATCGGGCAAGAGCGGCGCCGTGTGCGCCACAACCCGGTCGATGTCGTCAGCGGTCTCCCCTACCGCCACCCCACCGATCGCGTACCCGGGCAGATCGATCGCAGCGATGTGCTCGGCGGACCACGCCCGCTCGTCGAGATCCGTCCCGCCCTGCACGATCCCGAAGAGCGCCTGGTCCGCGGCTCTCTGGTGCGCCCTCTTGCACCGCTCGAGCCAACGCACGGTCCGCTCGTTAGATGCGCGCAGGCGCTTCGCGTGGTCGTATGTCGTGTTCTTGCCTGTGTCTCTGATCGCAGCGAGCCTGATGCGTGTCTGGTTCGTGGGTCCCGCATTCGGATCGACGGAGGGCGGGCAGTCATCGAACGCCATGATGATGTCCGCGCCGAGCTTGTTCTGTGTCGCGATCGCTTCCTCAGGCCCGAGCCTGATCATCTGACCATTCAGGATGGATTTGAACGTCACACCGTCGTCATCGACCGCGTTGATGTCGGCCATCGAATAAGCCTGATACCCGCCAGAGTCTGTCAGGATCGGGTTGTCCCAGCCCATCATCGCGTGGAGCCCGCCGAGGCTCTCGACTACATCCGGTCCGGGTCGAAGCAGCAGGTGGTATGTATTTCCCAAAAGCACCTGGCAACCTGTCTGATCGAGCTGCTGGGGATAGATGCCTTTGACGGTTCCCTTGGTCCCGACGGTCATGAACGCCGGGGTGTCAAAGCTGCCGTGAGGTGTGTGCGCCACACCAACGCGTGCGTTGGTGCGCGAGCAGCGGTGATTGATCTCGAATCTGAGAGCCTGGTCCACGAGTGATTAAAGCTCCCTCGAGCTTCGTTCGAGGATCTTTTTCTCTTTCGAGGTCAGACTGTGGATCCCCTCGCGGTTCACCTTGTCGAGCACGGCGTCGGCCTGCTTCTGGAGCCTGCTGCTGTTTTTGCCCGGCCTACCGGGCCTCGGATGCGGTCCCTTTGGCGCAGGCCCGATCCCAAAGTCCAGGAAGTCCCTTAGCAGATGGATGTTCTTGATGAAGTAGAAGCCTGCGATTGCGCCCCCGATATGCGCCGCATCACCACCCGCGTTGTTGCCCCCGCTGATCAGGTTGAACGCGGCGATCCCGACGTACCCGTACGCCATCCACTTCAGCTTCATCGGGATGGGCGTGAAGATGAGCATCATTTTGGCATCGGGCTGTAAACGGGCGCTTGCCACGATGACACCGAAGACACCCGCGGAGGCACCGATGAGAGGGGTACCGGCAGTGGTGTTTGCGAGCGTTCCCGGCAGCGGCACGCCTAATGCGGCCAGTCCTACGAATAGGAGGTACAGCAAGCCGCCAGAGATGCCGCAGATCAGATAGAACGACAGGAACTTCTTTTTGCCGAGGTACTGCTCGACCATACCGCCGAACACGAACAGTCCGAACATGTTGAAGAACAGGTGCGTGAGGTTGGCGTGAAGGAACTGGTACGTGACGACGCGCCAAACTTCAAGCCCGAGAAAGCCCTTGAGTAATGAGAAGTGCCCATACCCATTCAACAAGTGCCACGTTCGATATTGCTCAAATCCAACTTGCTCACCTGTCACTGGATCGATGAGCGGTTTCCGTATGGGGTAGCCGATACTCCTCGCCGCGGGATCATCAACTTCGATGACCTGCGCGCGATCAATCTGCTCAGCAGTCGCGGTTGAGAATGTGGCTCGTATATCGAGTATCTGTTTCGTCGGCAAAGCCAGGTCAACGATGAAGACGCCGATGTTGATGATGATCAGCCAGGCGATGACAGACAATCCGCCGGGTCTGAACGAAGGCCGCGTAAACGCGGGGCCTCCGCGTCTTGGGTCGTTTCTTGTGTAGTCCCGGTCTGCGATGCCCATCTGCGGTCGCCGTCCTTGCGGTCAGTGGATCTGCCAGCAGGGTTCTAGGAGTCTCCTGTCGAGGAACTGGCCTCGCCGAGTCTCTTTTTCTCCTTGCGGGTCAGGCTCTTCATGCCCTTCTCGGAGATCTTCGCGAGGATCCGATCAATTTCTTCGGGATCAACGCCTCCGGATTGCTCGTCACCCCCCTTTGCGGGTGCGTCAAATGACATCGACCAATCCTCGTCCGGCTCTTCGAGAAACCGCTGTCGGCGCTGCTCCGTGAAGCAGACGAACCCACCGAAGATCGCGATCGCGAAGAGCATCATTTCGCCGACCGCAAACGCCAGGGTTCCGAGCACGATCGCGGCGACGATACCGATCGTCCACGTCAGTCGATCAGCAGTCGCCTTGCCCTTGGCTCTCCAGATGAGAGCGTGCACGACTCTGGCGCCGTCCATCGGGTACATCGGTACGAGCATGTTGAAGGCCAGCAGCATCACGTTGCTCAGATGAAGAGTCCACAGCGTCCAGCCGAGGAACCCGTACGCGAAAGCCTCGGCGCCGGCTCCATCCAGATCGAGCGGGTTGAAGAGCACCAGGCTCCAACTGCCGCCTGTTACTGCGAGCAGCCCGCCAGCTAGGAACGGCAAGAGAACGACATTTACGCCCGGCCCGCCGAGCACCGTGATCAGATGAGCTTTCCAGTTGTTGGGAGGCAGGCAGCTGGCCAGCCCGCCGAGGGGCCACATCAGGATCTCGTCTGCCTCGCCACCCGTCTTTCTGCACGCGATGCAGTGGCCGTACTCGTGCAGGAGAACGAGCAGGAAGAGGCCGGCCATCCAGGTGGCCATGAACGCAATCCCGATCTTGTTCTCGACCAGTGTCGAGATCAGCCTCGCGACGATGATGACGATGAAGATCAGGTGGATACGGACCGCGATGCCCCAGGCCCGATAGAGCGGCAGGGACCAGCGGAGCGGGTTGTCCCCATCCCCGAAGATCCGGCTCCACCTGCCGGAGCCGCCGTCACGCCAACCTGAACCAGTGTCGTACATTGCCTTGGAACCGCTCCCGGGCACTCAGGCGTGCCCTGCCCACTTTCATCGGCACAGTGAGCAGATAACTGCATCCACTGGTGCCGATCTTCCTCGTTGTGTTGTACCGAGATCTCCCCGCTCGGTCTCTGATCCGCCCCCAAGAATCAACAGGCGGCCCGCTGCTGGACTCGGCCAGCCGGCGAGTCACAATCGTATGTGTCAGTTGCACCCCGTCATCCCGAGCCGCCCGCCCTGGCTGAGCAAGAGAAGCCGATCCTAAAGATCCGCGGGCTCACCAAATCGTTTGGCACTCAGAAGGTCCTTTCGGGACTCGACTTCGATCTGGCTGAGGGCAAGACAACCGTGGTCCTCGGCCCATCGGGTTGCGGAAAGAGCGTCATGCTCAAACATATCATCGGCCTGATCAGGCCCGATGCTGGCGAGATCCACTTCGATGGCAATCGCGTCGACCACCTGTCCGAGCGAGAGCTCAAGCCTGTGCGGTTCAAGATCGGGCTGCTCTTTCAGCTCAGCGCCTTGTTTGACTCCATGACTGTGCGCCAGAATCTTGAATTCCCACTCGTCGAGCACCTTGCAATGACAGATGCCCAGATGCGGGAACGGGTCGAAGAAGCGCTCGACATGGTCGATATGGCTGGCACTGAAAACAAGCTCCCGGCGGAGCTCTCGGGTGGGCAGAAGAAGCGGATCGCACTCGCCAGAGCGATCATCACGAAACCCGAAGTGGTTCTCTACGACGAACCCACAACCGGGCTCGACCCGATGAGAGCCAAGGGGATCGACGAACTCATTGTCCGTCTCAAGGAGCGGCTGGGCGTACCCAGCCTGGTCGTCACACATAGATC
>WUAK01000067.1 GCA_009827205.1 Phycisphaeraceae bacterium
GGTCAGACGCCTCTCAACCTCGCGAACGGTCTTGATCAAGCGGGTGTGCCGCTGCTCGGGACGGCTCTGGATTCGATCGACCTCGCTGAGGACCGGGAGCGGTTCGACGATCTGCTCGAGGAACTGGGTCTTGAGAGGCCAGCGTCGGGGATCGCGCGTTCGATCGAGGACGCGATACGCGTCGCGGGCGAGATCGGGTACCCGGTGCTCGTCAGGCCCAGTTATGTGCTGGGCGGGCGGGGGATGGAGATCTGCCCGGACGAGGATGCGCTCAAGCGGTATGTCGCGACCGCGGTGGATGTGTCGGGGCTCGATGATTCACCGATCCTGATCGACCAGTTCCTCGATGACGCGACCGAGGTGGATGTCGATGTCGTTGCGGACTTCAGCGATGGCGCCGGTCAGGCGCTCGTGTGCGGCGTGATGGAGCACATCGAGCAAGCGGGTGTGCACTCGGGCGACAGCTCGTGCACGATCCCGCCCTGGTCGCTCGGGAAAGCGATGGTCGAGCGTGTCCGCACGACGGCGCGCATACTGGCGGAACGACTCAACGTGCGCGGGCTCATGAACGTGCAGATGGCCATCAAAGACGATCAGTTGTTCATCATCGAGGTGAATCCCCGAGCCAGCAGGACGGTGCCCTTCGTGGGTAAGGCCAAGCACGTGCCCTGGGCGTCGATTGCTTCGAAGGTGATGATGGGCAACTCGCTCACTGATCTGGGAGCGAAAGAAGTCCCAGAAACCGGGGCGAGCGCGGTAAAGGAACCCGTGTTCCCATTCAGCAGGTTCCCCGGTGTCGATGTCGTGCTCGGGCCTGAGATGCGCTCGACGGGCGAGGTGATGGGTATCGATGTCTCACTGCCCGTTGCAGTGCTCAAGGCGTCAATGTCGGCGGGCGTGATGCTGCCAAGCGAGGGCGGCGTGTTCATCTCGGTGCGCGAGGGTGACAAGAAAGAGATCGTTTCGGTCGCCCGATCGTTGATGGCGATGGGCTTCGAGGTGTACTCGACGAGCGGGACCGCCGCTGTGCTCGCCAAGCACGGCCTCAAACCGGCCGTGCTCGAGAAGCTCTCCGCGGGGGCGCGCCCGAACGTGATCGACCTGATGACCGATGGCAAGATCCAGCTCGTGATCAACACGCCGACCAAGACCGGCTTCGGGACTGACGAGGGCGTGATCCGGGCGGCCACTGTCAGACTCGCGGTGCCCATTATCACAACCATCACCGGCGCTCGCGCCGCGGTGGAGGCGATCCAGGCGCTCAAGGCTGGAGACTGGGGCGTCGCGGCACTCCAGGATTACGCGGTCAATGACGCTGTGAAAGACGCTGCACCGGTTTCCTAACGAGCTTCTCTCAGGAGGGCTTGAACATGGCTACCGCACTGTTCGTCATCGGTTCGATGTTTGCGATGGTCGCGCTTATTTACCTGATCGCGTGGGTTGTCAGGCTATTCCGTGACGGCGAAACCCCATCGATCGATCCGACCGATATCTTCTGATCGTTTTACGAAATCGGGTAGCCCATCGCGCCGAGATCAAGACCGATCATCTGCGCTAGCGCGCTGTTGCTTGCTTCAAATTGCGCTTCGCATCGATTCTTGATGGTTTCTTTCCATCGCGACTCGATCTTCTTGTGTCGTGACTTAGGGATGATGCCGTCGATCTTGTAGCACACGCGCTGTGCGTTGCGCACGCTCCAGGGCTGCTTGGGCCCGAGCGGGTTGCGAACCGCGAAGCGGCTGAAGAACCGGAACAGCTCGAGCGTCTGCCCACCCCAGCCCACGTTGGAAGCTCCTGCCTTGCCGAGCTTTGACGGATCGGCTGTGGTCCCCGCGAAATCAAGCAGACGCTGGAGATACAACTGCTCGTTGTCACGCAGGAGTTCGAGAGGCTGGACGAGGATGTTCTCTTCACCGAACAGTTCCTGGTACATGCGCACAAATCTGTCGAAGTGAAAGAACTCGAGTCGGCACAGCGGTGACCAGCCGGCCGGCTCGTTGCCTGTTCCGATGAACTGCTGAAGCGAGTAGACGCCGCCGTTGCGCACGAACTGGCGGTAGAGCGAGAGGATCATGCCCCTTTGTTCGCGGATACCGATGACGATGCGCGCATCGGGAAAGACTTCCCTAAGCCGCCTTGCAACAGTCGGCGCGTAGTACGTCCCACGGACTGGTCTTGAGCTGAGACCCTCGTGCGAGAGGACGGGGATGTAGCCCCTGGCGCGGACCTCGTCGATCTCCGGGCCGAGTCGATGACGCGTCTCATTTGCGTTGAACGCGAGCGGGTCGACGAGCATGAACTCTGCAACCGCGGGCGAAGCCATTGGCCCCCAAGGGGAACCAAATCCGAGGTCGTTGTTGACGAATACCCGGTCCTGGAGCCAGGTGGTGCCCGTCTTGTGCAGGCCCACGTGGATCAGCAGTCGTGCTCGGTCTCGGGATGTGGCTTGCTCGGCGTGCATTCTGGGTCGTCATCGGCCAGATCAAGCCCGGATATTTGGAGTTGGGTGTGGTTCCTCGCTTTGAAAGCCAGGAGCTGAGCTCTCTAATAATGAACAGAGGTAGTCTCTGAAAGGAGCTGGACCTTGGAAACGGGGACCGTTGTACTCATCGTGGTCGGCGCCGTCACTCTGCTGGCGGTGCTGTTTGTTGCGATCGAGAAGATTTCTAGCCGGGCGCGCGAGATCAGCGCTGCCGGTGGCGACACGGCCCGGGGATGGATCATCAGGTGCACAAAGTGTGACAGCTGGAGGCCCGCGACCGAGGCAGGGATCATCAGGTTCGGCGCCGCTTCCAAGGGCAAACGCACGGCGACGAGGTGCGGGGCTTGTGGTCAGCTTTGCCTCGCTGCGATCGAGAAGGGACCGGGCCCTGAGGGCATGCGACGGATCGACGAGCGCACAAACCGCGAGATCTACCCCGAAACACTGACTGCCTGAGTCATGATCGTCTAGAAATTCGCGGCGGTGAACGCGGTTGCGGTTTCTTCGCGGTCCCATGTCTCGCTCGGGCCTTGGTAGTCTTCGTAGAACGTCCAGAGCTCGAACCAGTAACTCTTGAACTTGAACTCGCCGAACGGCTCGTAGTGCTTCTCGAGTTTCTTGATGATCTGCCGGTCGGTGCCCTTGAGCCCGAGCGCCGCCTTGCCGTGGCGGACGGTCTCGGTGTCGATCGCAAGCCTCGAGTACCGCCCGAGCAGCATCATGATGTTGCCCGCGGCGTAGGGCCCGATGCCCGGGAGCGACTTGAGAAACGTGAACACATCGTCGTCATCGGTCGATCGGTCGGTGAGCCACGCCTCGTCGATCTCGCCCTTGTGGAACAGCTTTGCGAGGTCGACGATCCGCTGATCGCGGTACCCCACTCTGCAGCGGCCCCTGAGCGTACCGACGCGTGTCCGCGACACGCGCGCCGCGGTCGGGAAGCAGCCTTTCTGGCCGAGATGGCGCGCCATCTGCTTGTTCATGTTCACGGTGCTGGGCCAGGCGACGTTGCAGCTCGTGACCGTTTTGATCACGTCCTCGAACAGCGTGGGTGATCGAAAGAGCCTCGCGCGGCCCGATTTCTTCCATCTCGGATCAACGCCGTGGAATTGTTTCGAGTGTGACTCGTCCTCGTCGAGCCGGAGCATGCGTGTGATCTGCGCTCTGGCCTGGGCTTGTTCTTCTCGGCTCAGGATCCGATCGAACGAGGCTCGGAGCTTGCCCTTGCCGGTCTGCGTGATCACAGCAGTCGCCGGTCCCTCTTCGAGATGAAGCGGTCGGGTGAGAGTGTGCTTCTTGGTATCCCAGTGGTTTGGAGCGAGCACGAAGTAGCCGTACGAGCAGACATCGCGCACGAGGTCGTAGTCGTTCGGTGTGGAGATCGTGAGCCTTGAGCCCATCGGTTTACGCTTGACTCAGAGCCGTGTAGGGGAAGGCGTACGTCACCAGGTTGACACAGAGCCGGTCCGCTACGCGTGCAAACATGTCGTAGTGCTCGACCGCCTGCGCGCGGAACGCGGAGCCCGTGACTCCCGCTTGCTCCATGAGGTCGGCATCGGTTTTCTCGAAGAACTCCAGCATCGGTCCGTCGGCTTCGAAGTGGTATTGGAACCCGAACGTCCGGTGGCCGACCTTGTACGCCTGCACGCCGGAGTGTTCGTTCTCGGCGAGCACGGTCGCGCCGGGCGGTGCCTTGGTGACCTCGTAGGTGTGCGACTGGAACTGGGGCGATGTCCAGGGGATGCCGCCCAGCATCGCCTCGATCTGCCCCTGTGTGGTGAGTTTGACGTTCTCGAATCCCCACTCGGGCTTGTCCATTTTCCCGACCTCGCCGTCCAGAGCGCGGGCGATGAGCTGATGCCCGAGGCAGATGCCGATGAGCGGCAGCTCTTTGGCGTGAGCCATCTTGATGAGTTCGATCTCCTTCAGGATCCAATCATCATTCTGATCTGGCAGTGCTGGGCCTCCGAGGCAGATCAAACCCTGGTAGCCGTCGAGGTCATCTGGGAGTTCGTCGCCGCCCTGGTCGACGGGGATCGCGACCTTGCGGATATCGAGCTTGAAGGCGTGGTCACGGAGCGTGGCGCCGAGGCGTCCGGCTCCGACTCTGCTGTGCTGGAGAACAAGGATGGTTGCCATGCGTGGATGATAGCTCGGCCCGCCCCCGCCGCGCGGATGGGTCTGGGCGGTAGGATCATGGAACCAGAACCCTCGCACGATCGCGAAAGGACCCACCTGATGTACGGACTGATGCACGGACGCACACTGCTTGTCATTCTCTTGCTCGGCCTCACGGTTCGGCCCCTGGCCGCCCAAGCCCAGCCCGAGGACGAGGCGGTCCGGAACAGCGTGGTTAAGATCTTCACGACCGCGCGGACGCCCAATCTCTTCCAGCCCTGGACGAGGCAGTCGCCCTCGGAGGCGACCGGGTCGGGCGTGATCATCTCCGGCAATCTGATCCTGACCAACGCTCACGTGGTGAACTACGCCAGGCGGATCGAGGTCCAGCCGTACCAGAGCTCTGATAAGTATGAGGCCGAGATCGTCGCGATCGGGCGGGGCATCGACCTCGCGCTCATCAGGCTCGAAGACGAGAGCTTCTTCAACACGCACCCCGCGGCGACACTGACCGAGAAGATGCCCAGGATCGGATCGACCGTGTACGCCATCGGGTATCCGATGGGCGGTGATGCGCTGTCTGTGACTGCAGGCATCGTCAGCAGGCTCGAGTTCACGCAGTACAACAACGACACGCTCGGCCAGAGGCTTCAGGTGGACACCGCGCTCAACCCGGGCAACTCGGGCGGTCCCGTCTTTGTTGACAACGAGGTCGTTGGTGTCGTGTTCAGCGGCATCCCTTCAGCAGAAAACATCGGGTACGTCATTCCGACCGATGAGATCAACATGTTCCTCGATGATGTCGAGGACGGCGCGTACGACGGCAACCCGCGCATGTTCGTTGACATGCAGACCGCTGAGAACCCGGCGGTGCGCGATTTTCTGGAACTCGAATCGGGTGACACCGGGCTTATCGTGACCAAAGCCGAGGACGAGTCGCTGCTCGAGCGCTGGGACGTGATCTCAGCGGTGGGCGAGCACGACATCGACAACCGGGGGATGGTTGCTGTTGACGGCGGGTTCAGGCTGCACTTTGGCTACTACGTCGCCAAGCTCGGCAAAGAGGGTACTGTCCCGCTCACGGTGATCCGTGACGGCGAAGAGATCGCGATCGACTTCCCCGTGCAGGCCTCGCGGAACTATCTTCAGCCACCGCTCGACGGCGCGTACCCGAGCTATTTGATTCACGGGCCCATGGTCTTCATGGCGAGCACGCAGGAGCTTGCGTCCGCGGCGAGCCGCGCGGCGGGCGCGCTCACGGCCAGCAGGAACCCGATCGTGACGCGCCTAGGGCAAGAGGCCTCGTTCGAGGGCGAGCAGATCATCACGCTCCCATCGCCCTTCTTCCCGCACAGGGTGACCAAGGGCTACGAGCTCGGCATCCTGCCCGTGCTGGATATGGTCAACGGCGTCGAGGTCAAGAACCTGAAGCACCTGGCCGAGCTGCTGCGCGACGCAGAGGGTGAATACATCGAATTCGAATTCGCCGGTCGCACGAACGAGACACTCGTGTTTGATCGCGAGGACCTCGAAGATTCGACCGAGGACGTGCTCGACGACGCCGGCATCCGCAGCCGAGCCTCTGATGACATCATGGATGTGCTCGAAGGCAAGTAAGACTTGTTAGACAAACATCCCGATCGTCGCGTCGTGACCTTCGAGATAATCGTGGCGCAGCGCGATCTTGCTGGCAGTCTTTGAGAGCTGTTGGAAGACGGCTAGTGTGTTGAAGCGCTTGGCCGGGCCTGTATCGCCCGAGGGCGGTTCGCGGACAAGGTCGCTCAGGAAGTTGAACACGACGCCGCCCGAGCTCAGCGCCTTGTACGCGCTCGTGATGACGCGCACCGCGTGATCCTGCTCGAACGTGTTGAGCGATCCGCTAAACATGATCAGCTCGACGCCCCGATTCTTGACGATGGTGTCGAAGATCGCGGAGTCCGCCGCAAAGTCGCTCTCGATGATCTCGGCTTCAGGGAGCTTCTCGTCGGCGATGCGTTTCCTGCTCGCCTCGGCGAGGCCCGTCACGCCCTCGACTCCGACGTACTTGCCGTACTCGACGTCGTGGTCGTTGAGCCATTTGCACAGATCCGCGGTGCCCGAGCCCATATCGGCAATGACTCGTCCGGCGAGCTTGTCGAGGCTCGCCGGCGCGTCGGGCTTGTCGAGCCCGGCGGAAGCGACCTCGCACAAGACCTGAAACCGCTTGAGCTGGTAGTCCTTGTTGCGCCAGAGCAGCGACTCGAAGCCCGCGCCGGATTCTTCGACGGCTTCTTCGTAGGGCCTCAGGTAATCGGCGCTCATGGTCGGGTACTCAGTGCACGCGGAGCATGCGGGCAAACTCGTCGAATCGCTCCGCGAGATCCGCGGTGCTGATGCTCGCCAGTCGTTCGAGCGAGAAAGTCTCGATGGTGAAGCTTGCCATGACCGTGCCGTGCGCGAGCGCGGCTTTGAGCCGGTCGAGTGTGAAATCGGGTTCGCCCCCGTGGTCGTGGGCGAGGTAGCCCATCATGCCGCCAGCGAAGCTGTCGCCCGCGCCGGTCGGATCGATGACCTTCTCGGCGGGGTACGCGGGCAGAGATCCGATGCCGATGCCTTCGTTGTCACGCATGACGAAGAGGCAGCCGTGCTCCCCCTTCTTGACGACGACAAAGCTCGGGCCCATGTCGAGGATGTGCTTGGCCGCGGCAACCGTGTTCTGGTGACCGGTCAGCAGCTGGGCCTCGTCGAAGTTCAGGACGAGACCGTCGACCTTGCTCACGAGAATCTTCAGATCGTCGAGAGCGATGTTGATCCAGAGGTCCATCGTGTCCGCGACGGCGAGCTTCCGGTTCGGGAGTTGCTCGAGCATGCCGAGCTGAACCGCGGGGTGCCCGTTGGCCAGGAAGACATACTGCGCGTCTTTGTACTCATCGGGCACCGCGGGGGGTGCTTCTTCGAGCACGTTCAGATCCGTGAACGTGGTGTCGCGGTGGTCCATGTTGTCGTGGTACTTGCCGCCCCAACGGAAGGTCTTGGAGCCGCTGCGGATCTCGAGACCTTGTCGGTCGATGTTGGCGAAGCCGTCGAGCGTGTCGCGGTACTCCTGCGGGAAGTCGTCACCGACGGCGGCGACCATGTTGACCTTGCCGTGGTGCTGGGCCGCGGCTGAGAAGTACGCACACGAACCGCCGAGGATGTCCTCACGGGTCTCGCCCGAGGGGGTTTCGACGGTATCGATTCCGATCGTTCCGGTGACAATTAAGCTCATGGCTGAGTGTAGGTCTCAGCGCGACTGATTTTCTGGAGTCGCCCTTTTGGGTCTGCTGACCAGTTCGCCTCCGCAGTTGGGGCAGACATGGCGCATTTCATCGGTGCAGCTGACGCAGAACGTGCACTCGTAAGAACAGATGTAGGCATCATCTCCGTGCCCGAGCCTCACCTCGCAACGCTCACATTTGTCTTTCATTTCGAGTGCCACGCGACACCTCGCAGCCGTTCACAGAATGCAAGAAACTCACTCTGAATCCCAAGAAGAGTACGGATCGGGGGATTCACTTTATGAGTACCACTATACCACCGGGCCCATGCCCGGAGTGCGGCAAGTCGCTCCGGATGGGGCAGTCAACGTGTGTCGTTTGCGGGTTCGACCGTATGCGGGGTGTGAACATCCACGACAAGCCGCCGAGGCCCGCGCTCTGGCGATATGTCCTCTGCACACCGATCGGTTTCATGGTGTCGATGAGCCTGCTGGCGTGGCTGCTCGCACTGATTGCGCACGGCAACCCGTCACTCAGCAGGATGTTCTTTGCTGCTACTACGGTCGTCGTCATGATCTCGGTTGTGTTGGCAGTGAAATCAGCCGCGGCGGATCCGCCTGGTTTCTGGCAGTTCTACTCGGACTGGGCACGTGACATGTACGCGTGGGATCTGTATCTGGGTAAGAAAGGAGCCGTCGGTATGCAGGCGCTCACGGTCATCAGCGCCGTGCTGATCGGTCTGTGCATCTGGCTTGAAACCGGGTTGCGTGAAAGCGAGAGGCTCATCGGCCCCACACTCGGATTCGAGATCACGCAGGTCGATGACGAGTAATCACTCAGCGCTAATGTCGATCTCGGGTTTCCAGTTGAGCCAGTCGTTGTCCACGCTCGTCTCGAGCTCGAACTCGTGACCCGGTACGACAGGGTCGCCCGCTTTGGTCGGCGTTGCGAACCCGATCGCGCCGCGGAGAACGGAATCGAGCGAGCCCGCAGCGACCGAGAGCCCGCGGAAGATGCCGAAATCCACGCCCACGCCGCCCGCGTCCCAGAATCGCGTGTTGTCGCGGATGAGCGGCGCGTACCTCGACTCGACGACGGCTTCGATCTCGACGTGCACCGCGTTGTCCGCGAGCTTGATACCCGTGACCTGACCGACCGGGATGTTGCGGTAGAGCAGCGCCGACCCGACCGAAATCGCGCCCGCCGAGCGCGCCTGCAGACGAACCGGGAGGCCCGCGTCTTCCAAGTTGGCTGATGCGCGGACGGACTCGCTGAGTCCCTCGAATGCGCGTTTGCGCGAGCCGGGCTCGTCGCCCGTGCGGACCGCGATGTACCTCGGGCCCAGAATCGTCTCCAGGCCTGTCACACGATCGAGACTCACCTCGGGGCGCACGATCCAGAAGCTCGTGCCCTCAACCGCGAGCCCCTCTGCGTGCGGCGCGAGCTCCGCGACGACGACGACGTTCTCGAGGTTTTTGTCGAGCTGAACCGTCCGCACGACACCCACGCGCAGGCCGCGGTGGATCAGGTCCGCGCCGGGCTCGAGACCAGAGGCGTCGGCGAACGTGATCGTGATACGCGGCCCGCGCTCGGCGTGCGCCTGAACAAACAGCACGCCGACGATCGCCGCCAGCGCGACGAAAGGCAGCACCCAGAGCAGGCTTGCCCGCTTTGGCGCTTTCTCGACCTTGGCTTTGGGGGTCTGGCTCACTCGGCTTCCTCCCAGATCGCGTGCGGATCGAACGAGATCGACGCGAGCATACTCAAGACAACAACCAGCCCGAACACCGCAACGCCCGGTCCCGGAGTGACATGCACGAGATCCCCAAGCTTGACCGCCGCGACAAGCACTGCGACCAGAAGCACATCCAGCATCCCCCACCGCCCGATGAACTCTACGACGTGGTAGGTCATCGACTTTGCCGTGCACGAGAGCCGGCGTCCGCCGTAGCTGAGCACGAAGAGCGCGGCGAGCTTGGCGATCGGCGCCGCGATCGAGAAAAAGAAGATCGTCAACCCCACCACATAGTGGCGCTCGGCGAGCAGCCCGATCGTGCCCGACCAGATCGACGCGATGGACTCGTGACCGAGGCGCGAGAGCGTCATGACGGGGAGCGTGATCGCGGGGATGTAGAGCACGAGAGCCGCGGCGGCGAGCGCAGCGGTCCGGCTCTCGGCCGCCGGGTGCGACCCGTGCCTGATCACACTCCCGCAGCGCGTGCACCGAGCGACGTGGCGCTCGGGGACGAGTGGGACGTCGTGGACAAGGCCGCAGGTTGAGCAGGCACGGTGGCTGGTCATGGCGACCGGAGTTTATCGGATTCCGGGTGCCCTACTTTCCTGCACTCTTCGCCCACGAATCCCGCAGTGTGACGGTTCTGTTAAAGACAAGTTTACTTTCGGTGCTGTCTTGATCTTCACAGAAATAACCTAGTCGCTCGAACTGGTAGCGTCTGATGCCGTCGTGCCAGTCGGGTTCGCCTTGTAATGCCTGTGTGAGAGCCGGTTCGAATTTCGCGCTGGTGATGACTTTCATCGAGTCCGGGTTGAGGTTGTCCATAAAGCTCCAGCCGCCTTCGTCGTCCTTGGGCGCCTTGGCTGGGTGTTCGACGGTGAACAAGCGATCGATAAGGCGCACCTCGGCGTCCACCGCGTTGTGCGCGCCGACCCAGTGGATCGTGCCCTTGACCTTCCGCACTTTGCCCTCGGCGTCGGGCGGCGGGTTCTCGCCCCCCTTCGTCTCTGGGTCGTACGTGCAGTGGATCTCGGTGATGTTGCCCGCGTCGTCCTTGATGAAATCGGTGCACGTTACCCAGTACGCATAGCGCAGCCTGACTTCTCGACCCGGCCCGAGTCGGAAGAACTTCTTGGGCGGGTCTTCCATAAAGTCGTCGCGTTCGATGTAAATCTCTTTGCCGAACGTGACTGTGCGCGAACCGTCATCGGCGTTGTTGGGGTTGTTGACCGCGTTGAACTCTTCAACGCGGCTCTCGTCGCCGTGCTCACCCCAGTTGGTGATGACGACCTTGACCGGGTCAAGCACAGCCATTCGTCTTGGCGCTGCGGTGTTGAGGTGGTCACGGACCGCTCCTTCGAGCAGACCGATATCGTGCGCACCCTTGTACTTCGTGACACCCGTTGCCTTGGCGAAGCTGCGGAACGACTCGGGCGTGAACCCACGGCGGCGCAGGCCGCTGATGGTCGGCATGCGTGGGTCGTCCCAGCCCGAGACGTGGTTCTCGTCCACGAGGAGTTTGAGCGAGCGTTTGCTTGTGATGATGTAGGTTGGCTCGAGCCTTGCGAACTCGATCTGCTGCGGGTGGTGGATGGGCTCGGCTCGGTCCTTGTTGATCGCGTCGATGAACCAGTCGTAGAGCGGGCGGTGGTTCTCGAACTCGAGCGTGCAGATCGAGTGGGTGATGCCCTCGATGGAGTCTTCGAGGCCGTGCGCCCAGTCGTACATGGGGTAGATGTGCCACGAGTCACCCGTGCGGTGGTGGTGCGCGTTGAGGACGCGGTACATCACGGGGTCGCGCAGGTTCATGTTGGGCGATGCCATGTCGATCTTGGCGCGGAGGACCATGGACCCGTCCTCGAACTCGCCGGCCTTCATGCGCGCAAACAGATCGAGCGACTCCTCGGCGG
>WUAK01000068.1 GCA_009827205.1 Phycisphaeraceae bacterium
GGGCACGCAGGCGGACGTGGACCGCGCCGTCGCCGCGGCGAGAGACGCGCTGCCCAAGTGGTCCTCGCTCCCTGCGATCGAGCGCGGGAAGTTCATCTTCCGGATCGCCAGACGCATCCAGGAACTCGGGCGCGAGCTCGCGGTCGCCGAGTCGATGGACGGGGGCAAGCCCATCCGGGAATCGCGCGACGTGGACATCCCGCTGGCGGCGCAGCACTTCTTCTACCACGCGGGCTGGGCCGACAAACTGCAGTACGCGTTCGCGGGGCGCAACCCGAAACCGGTCGGCGTGTGCGGCCAGATCATCCCCTGGAACTTCCCGCTCCTGATGGCTGCGTGGAAACTTGCACCAGCGCTCGCGTGCGGCAACACGTGCGTGCTCAAGCCAGCCGAAACAACACCGCTGACGGCGCTCATGCTCGCTGAGATCTTCGACGAGATCGAACTGCCGGCAGGAGTCGGGAACATCGTCACCGGCGCCGGTGCGACTGGTGAAGCGCTCGTGAATCACCCGGGTGTGGACAAGGTCGCGTTCACGGGAAGCACCGGAGTCGGTAAGCGGATCGCTCAGTCGGTCGCGGGCACGGGCAAAAAGCTAACGCTCGAATTGGGCGGCAAGAGCCCCAACATCATCTTCGACGACGCGTCGATCGATCAGGCCGTCGAAGGGATCGTGCAGGGGATCTACTTCAACCAGGGCCACGTGTGCTGCGCTGGAAGCCGGGTGTTTGTGCAGGAATCGGTGCGTGACGAGGTCGTCGACAAGCTCAAGCGGCGCATGAACCAGCTCCGCGTGGGCGACCCGCTCGACAAGAACACCGATGTCGGCGCGATCAACTCAGAGGGCCAGCTTGCGACGATCAACAAGTACCTCGCCGAAGGCAAGAGCGGCGGGAGCGACTTCTGGCAGGCCGAGGGGGATGTCCCTTCGAGCGGCTACTGGTGCAAGCCTTGCCTCTTTGACAACGTGCAGCCAAGCGAGGTCATCGCACGCGAGGAGATCTTCGGCCCGGTGCTGGCGGTCATGACCTTCCGCACACCTGCCGAGGCGATCGAGCGGGCCAACAACACGCCCTACGGCCTTGCTGCGGGCATCTGGACCGACAAGGGCTCCAAGATCTTCGAGATCGCCAGCAAGCTCAAGGCGGGCGTCGTCTGGCTCAACACCTACAACAAGTTCGATGCCGCCAGCCCGTTCGGCGGGTTCAAAGAATCCGGCTTCGGCCGCGAGGGCGGCATGCACGGGCTTCGTGCGTACACGCAGTTCGACTGAGTTTGAACACGCAGCCGTCCTCACTTCGTCAACGTCAAAAAATGAAGCGGGCCCCGTCTGCTCCCGGGGCCCGCTTTCAATTCAGATTGAGATCGTAACCGGTATTAGCGGCGACGACGTGCGGCGACGAGGCCGCCGAGGCCCAGCAGAGCCGCCGAAGCGGGAGCGGGGATGAGGGTGGGGTTGACGCCGCCGAAGGTGGAAGCGGTCGGGTCGGCGCTGAAGTCGCCGTTGTTGAGCTGGTTGCCACTCGCGTCGAAGACATCGGTGAAGCCAGCGGAGTACCAGTCGCCGGTGACGCCGTCACGGAAAGCGAGCGAAGGCTCGAAACCGATGAAACCGAGGTCAGCGCCGCCGAGCTGAGCGCCGTAGACGGGGTCGGTGCCGTTGTCGGTGATGCCAACAGCGTCGTAGATGGTACCGAATGCCGAGACATCGTCAACGATGCCGTCGTCGTTCGTATCAATGTCGGTGGTGGCATTGCCAGTGAACGAATCGGTGAGAATCAGCGTAAAGCTGGGGTTCTCAAGGTCGGGCACGGTCACGGTCAGAAGACCGTTAGCGTCGAACGAGCCGCTGACGTTCTCGAACGCCAGACCGGTATTGTTGACGTTACCAGCCGAGCTACCAGCGTCGCTCTCAAGAGCAACGAGCCAGCCGTTGAACGAAGCACCCGGCGCGCCGAGCAGTTCGATGACGGTCGTTGCGGGATCCGCGCCACCCGGGTTCGGCTCGAACTCGTTGATGAGCTGTGCGGACGTTGTGCCGGCGGCGCCCAGAAGGGCCGCGGCAAAGATTGCCTTGCGCATGTCTTAATCTCCCTCGTGGGCTAACCAAGCCCACATTCCATGTTTAGGGCGAACCTGCCGCCCGTGTCTTCTCTCTTGCAGGAGTATAGTGACGTGTACACCCCCCCGCAGCAGGTATCAGGAGAACTCTTGGGGTTCCAACAAACAATATTGCGTTTGTTAGGATTCGGATGCTGCTACCCGACAGGCTACCCTTGGTCATGACCCGAGAGCCGATCGATAAGACGCTGAAGATGTACGTCGGAGGAGCCTTCATCCGCAGCGAATCGGGCCGAACCGAGCCCGTGGGTGGTCGGCTCAGAGCCTGCAGGGCTTCTCGGAAGGACTTGCGTGGGGCAGTTGAAGCCGCCGCGAAGGCCCAGCCGGGCTGGGCGGGTGCGACCGCGTATCTGCGGGGCCAGATCGTTTACCGGATCGCGGAGATGCTTGAGGGCAGGCGAGACGGGTTCGTCTCGCTGCTCGGTGACAACGGGGCTGCAGAACTCGATGCTTCGATTGACCTGCTTGTCTCCGCCGCGGGGTGGGCCGACAAGCACCAGCAGATCCTGGGCACCGCCAACCCTGTCGCGGGCCCCTACCACAACTTCACCGTATCCGAAGCGGTCGGCGTTGTTGGGATCGTCTGTCCAGACGAGCCATCGCTGCTCGGGCTCATCGCACTCGCTGCCTCGGCGATCCTGTCGGGCAACACAACCGTTGTGCTCGCGTCGGAATCAAACCCATCGCCCGCGGCTGAGTTCGCGGAAGTGCTCGCGACAAGCGATGTCCCCGGTGGTGTCGTCAATATCCTGACCGGCTTCCGTGAAGAACTGGCGCCGCACTTCTCGTCACACCGAGAGATCGCCGGGCTCATCGCGGCTGGTGTTGATTCTGAGACACGCAGAACCCTCGAACTCGGCGCGGCTGAGAACCTCAAACGCGTGCACGTGATCGAGTCGCCTATCGACCAAAGCGACTGGCAAGCCGCGATCGGTCCGGGCGCGATCGAACGAACGCTCGAGTTTAAAACGATCTGGCACCCGAGTTCCGCCTAAGCGGATCACACAGCGAGCCGGGGCAGCTTGAGCGCAGATGCCTTGGGCACAGTTGATTCTCGCTCTGGCTCGGCGTGCGCGCTTGGCTCCTCCCACACGACTTCGACCTCGGCACCGATCAGGTGGAAGAGCGCCTCAAGGTGTTTGCGGATCGACCGCTTCGCCTCTTCTTGGTAGCCCTGATCTGAGGTCTCGAACAGCTGCGCGGCCTCGTCCTGCGCTTTCTGCATGAGCTGTCCCTGCGCGTTGGCTTTCATCTGGATGACGTCGAGCAGACCAAGCACCTTGCCGTCCTGGATGTCGTAGGGCTTCACATCGGTGAGCCTGAGCTGTCCGTCAACGGGCGGGAGGGTGAGTCGGTACTTGTTGTGACCGAGCGGGGCGATGCAATCGTTTGTGATACGGCCGAGTTCCACCGAATACTGCTTGTCGAAATGGAAGATCATCGCCAGCTGCGCGGGCGACATCAGCAAGGGGGGGAGCCAATCCCAGCCCTTCTTGGCTGTTGCGATTTCCTTGGCGCTGACCTCCAGACCCACGAGCTTGCCCGTCGCGCGAACACGCTCAGCGATGATTTCTGTCGTGACCTTTGCCCCTTCGAGAGAATCAGCCCGTGTACGCCTGCGCAGGAGCAGCACCCCCACGACCGCGATCAACAGACCAATAAACAGACCAAGGCCGGCAGCGATGAGCAGATCGTTGAGAAGCATGGTGCCGACTTATTCGGGATCTGCCGAACCCGATTTCGGCTCCCGGGTCAGCTCGAACGCCCGAATCAGGATGTGCCAACCGGCGATTGTGAGAATCCCGAGCACCACAGCAAGCAGTGTCCAGAGCACCATGTTCATGATGGGCCCCGTGCCCGCGAGCAGGCCCGTCACCTTGCTGCCTCGCCCGGTCACGAAAAGCCCACCGAGCGCTGCCAGAGGCAGGAGCATCGCAGCCCCGATCACGACTCGCATCCAGCTGTCCATCCGATCACCGAGCATGACGACCCCCGTGAGCGCTGCGATGAGCGCCATGGCCAAGAGTCTGAGCATGACATAGCTCTTGAGCGGGGGGACATCCGGGCCTGAGTTCTGGAGAATGATCGAGCCCAGCACAGCTGAGACCATGATGCCGCCGGCGATACACAGCCCCGCGAGACCGAAACCGTCACCGCGAGAACGGAAACCGATCAGAACAGCGGTCACTCCCGCAAGGAGCGTGAGGAGTTCAAATCCAGCCAGGAGCGGCAGCGAGGTCGTCCCCCAGGCCTCCAAGCCGAACAGGCCTATCCAGATCCCTGGGAGCGCCGAAAGAGCCACGAGCCCCCCGACGAGGGCGATGCCGATCTGGGCCAGACGCTGGATTGGGTGGTCTTGAGTCACAGCTTTCCCGGTACGCCCCCGACCCCGGTGAGGATCGCAAGCCTGGTGTCGTTATCGGACGAATCGAGTCCGGTATGAAACGCGTCCAACTCGCCCCTTGAGGTGTAGCACACCCCATCGCATGACCGATTCTAAGGCAGTGATCGGCAGGTTTGGCTTGCGCGGTCAGTCTTGGAGCGCGGGATGTTGAACACAACCAACTCTGACACCGGTCACCAGGCTCTCGAAGAGAGCCGAAGGATGTTCCACAGGGTGCTCTCATCCTGGGCGATCGACCTGGTGGCGCTCCGCGCGTCGGGGCTCGACAAGCCCTCGGCGAGAGCGGGACTGTGGTCATCCGCGAAATACCAAGACACATACCAGCAGAACCGTAAAGCGGCGTAATGAACGGAGGTCGCCATGGGCGGCATAGCCAGTAGTGTCGGGCTTATAAGCGGTATCGATACCGGTGCGCTTATCGAACAGCTTCTCCAGATAGAGGCCAGGCCCCGTACGCTCGCAGCGAACAGGCTCATCCAACTGCAGACTCAGCAGGCCGCGTACCTGGATATCAACACGCGGTTCTCCGCGGTTCGCACCGCGGCGAGCACGTTCAGAACCGAGAACGTTTTCAGCACCTCCAAGGCGACCAGCTCGAGCGAAGAAACGCTGACCGCCTCGGCGACCACGCGCGCTCAGCCCGGCTCGTACACCTTCATCGTTGACCGACTCGTCTCGACGCAGCAGCAGCTCTCGAAGGGCTTTTCCGATTTCGACAGCACCGCGTTTGGAGCGGACTCGTTCACATTCGAATCGAGCAAGGCCAGGCTCGACAGCAATGTCGAGCTCGCTGACCTCAACGGCGGCGCAGGCGTCCGTCGCGGAATCATCTCCGTTACAAACTCAAACGGCACAGTCCAGGACATAGACCTGAGCAAGGTCGGTACCGTGAGCGAGGTCCTCGACGCGATCAACAGCGCGAACATCGGTGTCCGCGCCGAGACCGTGCAGGACCAGATCGTGCTGACCGACACCGCGGGCGGGCCGGGCCAGATCACCGTCGCCGACGGGCTGGGCGATTTCACCGCGACCGACCTCGGCATCGCGGGCACATCCGTGGGCGGCACGCTCACGGGCACACAGGTCTACTACGCGACCGAAACCACCTCGCTTGGAATCATCAACGGGTCCACCGGCATCGAGACCACCAACAGTGTCGGCACCGGGGCCTTCGATTTCACCGTTCGCGTTGACGGCACCGACGTCAAGATCAACCTCGGGACGCTCACCGAGGTCGTGACCGATCCCGACACGGGCGAGGACGAAACCGTCACGACACCCCCCGCTGCCACGCTGGGCGATGTCATCAACCGCATCAACGACACCATCGAGGAAGAGCTCGGCCCGGGTGCAACAGTCACGGCGTCTCTCAAGGCCGACGGCACGGGTCTGCAGATCGTTGACTCCGCGGGCACCGCCGCGATCGAAGTCCTCGACAAGGGCGAAGAAGTCGGCGCAGCTGCGACACAGAACACCGCGCGTCAGCTCGGGATAAACGGCTCAGGAACAGGCTCAATCGTCGGCACACGCATCTTCGGCGGGCTCAACTCGATCCTGACCAAAACGCTCAACGGCGGGCAGGGCATCACGGGTGACGGCAGCGTCTCAATCACCGACCGCAACGGCGTTGTCCACAACATCACCGGGCTGACCGGCTACGACACACTCAACGAGGTGCTTACGCAGTTCGAAGCACAATCGGGCGGCGCGATCACCGCATCACTCAACGAACTTGGCAACGGGCTCGTCATCACCGACACGACCGGAGGCGGGGGCAACCTCATCATCGCGGGCACGCCCGCCGACAACACCGCCGCGAGCCTCGGGATCGAGACCGACCCGGCCGGCGTCGCCGAGAACACAGTCGATTCCGGCAATTTACAGAAGCAGTACATCGGCAAGGGCACGCTGCTCTCATCGCTCAACAGCGGCGCGGGCATCGGCACGGGCAGCTTCGAGATCACTGACGCAACTGGCACGACGCAGACCGTCACGATCGGAGAGAACGACCGCACGATCGGGCATGTCGTCAACGCAATCAACAGCACAGGGCTAGGTGTTGTCGCAAGAATCAACGACCAGGGCGACGGCATCATCATCGAAGAGGACACCTCCGGGGGCGGCGCTCCCGGGAGTGTCAACATCAAAGTCGAAGACTCGACCGGTTCAGTCGCAGAACTGCTGAAGATTGAGGGTGAAGCCTCGGGCACCGACGCCGACAACTTCATCGACGGCTCTTTCGAGACCACGATCGATTTCGAAACGACCGACACGCTTGAGGATGTCATCACCAAGATCAACGACGCGGGCATCGAAGCCATCGCAACCGTTGTGAACGACGGTTCGAGTACCGCCCCGTACCGCATCAGCTTCACCGCGCGTTCCTCGGGCGAGGACGGCAGGTTCATCCTCGACACAAACGGATTCGATCTTGCACTCTCGACACTGAGCGAAGGCAACGACGCGCGCGTCTTCTTCGGGTCGGGCGATCCTGCGAACGCACTGCTCGTGTCATCTTCAACCAACTCGCTCGACGAACTCATCCAGGGCGTCACCATCGATCTCAACAGCACGAGCGAAGACCCTGTCACGCTCAACGTCACGCGAGATCTGACCGCGATCGAAGAGAACGTGAACACCTTCGTCTCCGCGTTCAACACACTCATCGAGCGGATCGACAACCAGACCCGCTTTGACGACGAGACCGAAGCCAGAGGACCGCTGCTCGGTGATTCGCTCGCGATCACGATGCGTCAGCAGCTCTTCTCGGTCATCCAGACTGTGGGTGACAACGTCACAGGCCAGTACCAGAGACTCTCTGAGGTCGGCATCACCATCGGTGACGGCGGCAACGGTCTCAGCTTCGACTCCTCCAAGTTCCGCGAGGCCTACGAGAGCGACCCGGCGTCCGTAGAGGCTCTCTTCGAGACATTCGAACTCGCGCAGACCGACACCACGCAGGATCTTGGCGACGGGATCTCGGTCTCAGGTGGTGAAGCCGAGCGAGCATTCGAGGCGCTCGGCGTCATCGGCAAGGTCGAGGAACTCGCCAGGGACTACCTCGATTCGGTGGACGGCATCCTGACCCAGCGTGAGCAATCCCTCACCACCCAGGTCGAGGCCCAGGAGGCCCGGATCGATGAGTTCACCGTCCGCCTCGAGGCCCGCAGAGCCATTCTGGAGCAGCAGTTCCTCGCGATGGAGCAGGCCCTCGGTGAGCTCCAGGCCCAGCAGTCATCACTCAATCAGCTGGCCCAGCTCGGGTAACGGCGTTTCTTTTCGTGAAAGCGTGACATTCTCGGATCAAGTCCCCCCCAAAGCAGGCCGACAACAACCAACATGAGCACAGGTCAAGACAACGCCAACGCCTACCTCCGCACTCAGGTCATGAGCGCGACACCCGCCGAGCTGCGGATGATGCTCCTCGATGGAGCCGTCAAATTCGCCAAGCAGGGACGCCAGGGCCTCGTGGACAAGGATCACGAGCAGGTGTACAGCGGGTTCAGCCAGGCACGCGCAATCATCACCGAGCTCATGACTTCGATGAAGCCCGAAGCAGCCCCCGAACTCTGCGAACAGGTCCGCTCGCTCTACGCGTTCCTATTCCAGGAACTCGTCCGGGCAAGCATGGATAGCGATCTGCCCAGAGCGGACAAAGCCATCGAACTGCTCGAGTACGAACAGCAGACCTGGCGACTCCTGCTTGAACAGCTCAAGACCGAGGAAGGCGCGGGCAACGCTCCGACGCAACAGAGCGTCCCAGGGCGCACTGCCGGCTACGGCGCACCCGCGCAGGACAACTACACACCGCTCAGCGTCGAGGGCTGAGCAAGCTCCGCAGCCATCGCCTCAAAGACCATCAGCATCGGCGTGTTCGACGCGAGTCGTTGTCGTGCGCGTTCGAGCACCTCGACCCGCTGCGCGCTGAGTTCCATCGAGTCCTCGTTACCCGACTCGGCATGCTGAGCGATCTTCTCGCGCAAGATCTCACCGATGAGCGAGAGCATCCGATCGGCGCCGGCTTTGTTCGACGCCTCCTTGCTCGTGCGCTTGTCCGCCTCGACACGGGCCACGGCCCACGCATCGACCATCCCCGCAAGCGTCTGGCCCATCTCGACCGGGAACTGACCCGCCGCGAGGCGGTCGACCATGTCCTGGACGATGCCGTGCCACTCAACGATGCCCGTGTCGATGGCTTCTCTGACCTTGCCGGGCGAGCCCTCGCCGAACCGCCTCGCCCAGTCGAGCGCCGCGCCGCCGATGTTCTCTCGCTTGAACCACGTCTCCATCGGGTCGCGAGAGAGCGGGCCGAACCTGACGCGCTGGCACCTCGACCGGATCGTGGGCAGGAGCCTCTCCTCGGACGATGTCACGAGGATGATGACCGTCCCGGGTGCGGGCTCCTCGAGCGTTTTGAGCATCGCGTTCTGCACGCTCGCGTTGGTCGCCGACCGATCGAGCAGCTCGGCTTCATCCACGATGAACACCTTGCTCGCCGCGCCGCCCGGCGCGATCCTGGCAGCCATCGATGCGGGCTGGAGCAGATGCGAGTCGATCACGTCCTTAGGGATCGTCGCCAGCTTCGCCGCGCGGACCTTCGCGTCCTCGCTGAACCGCGCCAGCTCCTTGGCGATCACGTGCAGGTCCGGGTGCGAACGCCCGCGGAGCATCGTCTGGACCCGGCTCTCTGGGTCAGCCGACAGGTTGCCCGAGAGATCCCGGCTCGTCGACTCGTCGAGTGCCAGCGACGCGAACGCCAGCGCAGCCGTGAACTTCCCGACCCCCCGCGGCCCGTGGAAGATCCACGCGTGGTGGAGCCTGCCAGCGTCCAGAGCCGCCTCGAGCTGGGCGATCGCCTTGTCCTGCCCCAGGATCTCTCCGAGCTGCCCCGGCACCGGGTGCTCGAACGCGTCGAGCTTCTCAGGCTCGGCTGGCTTCTTCCGGCTGACTTTCTTCTTGGTTACTTTCTTGGCCACGACTAGAGCGTAGCGGACCTAAACCCCGCGCAGCTTGTTCAGCCCGTTCATCGCCGCCACCTTGTAGCACTCGGCGAGCGTCGGGTAGTTGAACACCGCGTTGACGAAGTACTCGACCGTCGCCTGGAACGCAATGGCGGCTTGGCCGATGTGGATCAGCTCGGTCGCGCCGGTCCCGATCGCGTGCACGCCGAGGACCGTGTGCGACTCCTGATGGATGAGCATCTTGAGCATCCCGAACTCAGCGCCCAGTAGGTGACCTCGCGAGATCTCCTTGTAGCTGGCGATGCCAGACTCGTAAGGGATGCCCTCGGCGGTCAGCTGGCCCTCGGTCCACCCGACCATCGAGATCTCCGGGACGGCGTAGATGCCGTAAGGAAGCAGCTTCGAGATCGACTCACAAGACTGCTCAAACATGTGGCACGCGGCGAGCCTGCCCTGCTCGTAGCTCGTCGAGGCGAGCGCGGGGAACCCGATGACATCGCCCGCCGCGTAGATGTGGGGCGTCGCGGTCTGGAAGTTCTCGTTGACCTCGATGCGCCCGCGTTTGTCTGCTTCGAGGCCCGCGTTCTCGAGGCAGAGCGTGTGCGTCGCGCCCTGACGACCGATGCAGTAGAGCAGTGTGTCGGCGCGGAGTGTCTTGCCCGATTCGAGATGCGCCTCGGCCATCGTGCCGTCGGTCGTGCGCGCGCCGGCGACCGCGTCGATGACCTCGATCTTTGTGACCTTCTCACCCAGCCTGAGCGTCATCCCGTTCTGGCGCACGTGGTACTGGAATGCCTCGATGATCTCCGAGTCAACGAAGTCGAGCAGGCGCTGTCGCCCCTCGATGAGCGTGACCTTGACCCCCAGCGCCTGGAGCATGGACGCGTACTCGGTCCCGATGACCCCGCCGCCCACGACGATCATGGAGTGCGGCGCCGCGGTCATCTCCTGGATGTCGTCTGAGCTGAGGATGGTGCGTCCGTCGAACTGAACACCGTTGGGCTGCGCTGGGTAGGTGCCGACGGAGATGAGCGTGTAGTCGGCCTTGATGAACGACTCGTCGTTTTCAGTTTGTATCCGGATCGTCTTCGGATCGCTGAAGCTGCCCGTGCCGTGGGCGACGTCGATGTTGTTGTTCGCGAAGTGATCCTCGATGGTCTCGATCTCGTTGCCGATGACTCGCGAGCAAGATCGCTTGAGGTTCGCGAAGAGTGTCTTGCGGACCGCGGCGAAGTCGTCCATCGTCGGGCACGCGACGCTCCGGTCGCCCACGTCGAGGATCGCCTCGCGGAGCGCCTTTGAGGGGATGGTCCCGGTGTTGACCGCGACCCCGCCGATCGCGTGGCGCTTCTCGACAACGCAGACTCGTTTGCCGAGCTTGGCCGCCTGGATCGCCGCCCGTTGCCCGGCTGGTCCGGATCCGATCACACAGAGGTCGTACTGCTTCATCACGTCTGGCCCCGTCGCTGAGGGCCGCCCCGTTTCGGCGAATGCCGAGGAATCCCGAGCCGGCCCCTCTACCATGTCGGCAGGCTCAGCCAGCCAGCTTTGAACCCGGAGCACCCGAACAGATGTCCAGCCAGCAGCCACAACCCGCCACCCGCCCGTTCTCGGCCAGCGAGATCCGGCAGGCCTTCATCGACTACTTCGTGCACCTGCAGGGCCATGAGCACACCTTCGTGCCATCGAGCCCGAGTGTGCCACATGACGACCCGACGCTACTTTTCACCAACGCGGGCATGAACCAGTACAAGCCCTGCTTCCTGGGCACCGTCGAAAAGGGCAGCCCGCTGGAGGGCCTCAAGCGAGCCGTCAACAGCCAGAAGTGCATCCGCGCCGGTGGCAAGCACAACGACCTCGACGATGTCGGGCTCGACACCTACCACCACACCTTCTTCGAGATGCTCGGCAACTGGTCCTT
>WUAK01000069.1 GCA_009827205.1 Phycisphaeraceae bacterium
TCGATGGTCTTGTAGATCGCGGGTGATGGAGTGCCCTTGGGGACTCCAACGAGGAGCACAGAGCCGTCGTCGATGGCGATCTCGCTGCTCGCTTCGTTGAGCAGCGTTTGATCGATGGTCAACTCATCGAACGTGGGATTGGAGTTTGTGTCGGGCCAGCTAGCGAGCAGACCCTGTGCACGCTTGCTGAGCAAGACGAGCCCGCTGTCTGTTCCGATGAGTCGTACGCGGTGTTCTGGCATGCCCGCCCCCAGGTGGTGCTCGGAAACTGGCCGAGCGTTGTTCCCCGAGGTCGGATCGACTTATTTCGCCCGCTTCTCCAGATCATCCAGGCCGTAGACCTTCAGAACGTCACTCTCGTCTATCCCGAGCTTCTCGATCATGCCGCCCTGGAGTTCGATAACAAGCGGTGTCGCGAACCTGCTGCTGTACCGCTTGAGGCGTTCCTCGTATTTGCTATCGGACTCGTCTTCTCCCTGAGGGTCCTCTGGCAGCATCGCGTGTGCTGCGATCACCCGGCCCCCGGTATCGATGTAGACGATATCGATCGGGATCGGGCAGTCACGCATCACGAACTTACGTACCGCGGCGTTCGGGAAAACGAAAATCATCCCGCCGTCATCATCGATCGAGGTCCTGCCGCTGAGGCCTTTGAAGCGAGATTCGTTATTGATCGCTGGCTCGAGGAAGAATGTGTGTTGCTTGCCATCATCGTCCGTGATGTCCACCCTGACCAGTCCCGCGGGTGCACCATCACCGGTGTTGCCGCAGCTCGGAACGAGGAGCATGAGGACAATCAAGACAGCGCCGGCCAAAGAGATCAGCGGGAGTGTGGTGCGCTTTGCAAGAGCCATTGATCATCCTCCGGCGTAAAGGTCACGTCGCCTCGCGACATCGTATCGACCTGGAACGCGTCGGTGAATCCCTGTATCGAGAGCGAGCCTGGATTCCCTTGAATTCCCGCCCACCGGGCAAGAAGGGCCATGATCCGCTCCGGCTCGACGCCCTTGTCTCTGTAGGTCTCGATTCTCGTATCGCCGTGCCGTTTGGCGAGGCGCCTGCCGTCGTGCCCGCGGACGAGCGGCAAGTGGTAGTGGTGGGGCACAGACTCGATGCCGAGTGCTCTCCGCAAGAGGGTCTGTCTTGCCGCAGAATCGATGAGATCGTTGCCTCTGACGATCTGCGTGATGCCCTGTCTCGCGTCGTCAACGGTGACGGCGAGCTGGTACGAGGGCTGCTCCCGCTGGGTCCATACCACGAAATCTCCGACAGTCTGGCAAGGGTTGGATGATTTCACATTGGCGAATCGCTCGTTGATCTCGATGTTCTCGTCGGGCACCATGAGCCGCCAGTTGGTCCCGGTGTCCTCGAACCGTGTGGAGATTTTCGAGGGTCTGAGATTGGGTTCAAATGGGATCTCTGACGAGTCCTCATGCGGAGCACCGGCTGCTTCAGCGATCTCACTCCGTGTCAGCGAGCACGGGTACACAAGGCCTTTCGAAGCGAGCGTTCGCATCGCGTCGACGTATGGGGATAGATCGCTCGATTGAAGCGGATGCTGGCTGTCCCAGTCGAGACCTAGCCAGCGGAGTATGTCGATCGTCTGCTCCACAACACCCGGTTTGACGCGCGGCGTGTCGAGATCCTCGATCCGCAAGACAATCTCCCAGCCTCGCTGGCGCGCCAGAGCCCAGTTCACCACGAACGTCAGGGCATTCCCTAGATGCAGCGCACCCGTTGGAGAAGGTGCCAGGCGGGTTCTCTGATTCTCCATCACGCACAGGCTACACTGCCACTCGCCCCCGGTCGCGCAGTTTGGCGATCGATGGAGATGAGAATGACCAAGCTCTCAGAGTCTGAGATCAACGACAAGCTCGCCGATTGCCCCGCATGGACCGAGGTCAACGGCGAGATTACCCGCACGTACCAGTTCAACGACTTCAATGAGTCGATGGCGTTTGTGACCAAAGTCGCCGAGTATGCCGAGGATGTTCAGCACCACCCCGACATCCTGATTAGGTACAACAAGGTCACACTCACCGTCTCGACACACGACGCCGGCGGGATCACGCAGAAAGACTTCGATCTCGCTGCGAAGGCCGAGGAACTCGCCAAAGCCTGATCAGAGGCTGATCTATCACCGTAGTTCGACCGACCAGTACGCGTTGTCAAGGAACTGCTTCCAAGACGCATAGCGATCGTTGCCCATGCGCATCGAGATCAGCGGATTTCGCTTGGGTTGCTTTGGCTGCGTGATGAGCTTCATGTTCGCCTGCTTCGGAGTCCTGCCGCCCTTTTTCGCGTTGCAGCGAATGCAGGAGCAAACAAGGTTTTCCCACGTATCTTGACCGCCCTGGCTTTTCGGGACGACGTGGTCGATCGAGAGTTCACTCGTCGGGAAGTGGGAGCCGCAGTACTGGCAGTGGTTGCGATCGCGCGCGAACAGGTTTCGACGGTTGAGCTTGACCATCTGCTTGGGCAGTCGGTCGTATCCAAGGAGCCGGATGATCCGGGGCACTGCGATGTCGAAACGGACGGTTTTCACCCAGTCGTGACTATCGCGCTCGATCTCACTGGCGGCCTGAGACACCTCGGTCCAGGAAGCGAAGTCGTAGTTGAGGTACGAGCCGTCATCGATGTGGATGACCTCGGCGAGTTCGCACGCAAGCAGACTGAATGCACGCTTGGCAGGGATGACGCGGATAGCCATGTAGAGCTTGTTGAGAACGAGCACCTTGCAGTCAAGACCGGTCGCGAGACCCGCGCCCACGGTCATCGCGGTGGCATCGCCCTCGGCCGGGATCATCCCCGCCGATGGGTCGTGATGCAGAGATCTCTTGCCGTGCCTGGCCATCCGTGCTCCCTCAGCCGTCCGGCCGGGCCGCACAGCATGGTCGTTTGCGACCTCAGAGTAACGGATTTTGTACGCATCATCAACGCAGCGGTTCGTGCCTGAAGTGTCGTAGGCCCGTTAACAAGCAGGAAATGCTACGGTTTTTACACAGTTTGAACGTGTCATCGTCTCGCTTCGAGCCGCCCGGATGCACGATGAGCGAGACCCCGGCGTCTGCAAGGATTGCCGGCCCGTCGTCAAACGGGAAGAAGGCATCACTCACCGCGATCGCTCCTTTGGCAAGTTCGCCTGCTTTCTCGCACGCGATCCTGCAGGCGGTGAGCCGGTCCATTTGGCCTGCACCCGCGCCAAAGAGTCTGACGCAACCCGGCCTCTCGGGATCGAGTCCGCCCAGCGCAACCGCGTTGCTCGCGAGCGCTTGAGTAAATGCCTCGATGTGATGTGCTGCGGTCCGCAGTTCCATCCCGGGCTCGGGTCCCGCGGCGAGTTCCCACGCGGAAGGATCGTTCGAGAGTGAATCAGGCGTTTGCACGATCGCGCCACCAGGCAACAACCTGACCAGTCGGTCCTGCTTCGTCACAGCATCGGTCTTCAGAATGCGCAGGTTCTTCCACCGGCTTTGGAGAGCACTGAGTGCGCCCTCCGTGTACCCCGGAGCTGCGAGCACTTCAAGAAAGACGCCCTCGGCGCAGAGCCGATCAGCAGCTCTCTGGTCAACCTCTTTGTTCACTGCGAGGATGCCCCCAAACGCGGCGATGGGGTCTCCCGCGAAGGCACCGTCGATCGCCGTGAACGCATCCGTAGCGGTCGCGGCACCACACGGGTTGGCATGCTTGACCACGACCGAGGCGGTCTTGTCAGGGGCAAGTTCTCCGAGTGTGCAGACCATGGCCCACGCAGCGGCGGCGTCTGCGATGTTGTTGTAACTAAGTTCTTTGCCGTGAAGCTGCTCGGCATCGAGGATGCCGCCCTCGGCCTTGTCGGTGCGGTACACCGCGGCGCTCTGGTGCGGGTTCTCGCCGTATCGAAGTGTCCGCTCACGCTTCAGACTGATCCCGATCCACTCTGGCATGTTCTGCTGGTCGCCCGAGAGATACTGGGCGATCGTCGTGTCATACGAAGCCGTGCGTGCGAATGCCTTGGTGCCAAGCCTGCGGCGGAGTTCGATCGAGTTCTCGCCTTGGTTGCTGTCCATGTCTTCGAGCACAGCGCCGTAGTCGCTCGGGTCGGTGATGATCGTGACCGACTCGTGGTTTTTGGCGGCAGAGCGGATCATCGACGGGCCGCCGATATCGATCTGCTCGATCGCTTCTTCGCGGGTGGTGCCTTGCTTGGCGATCGTTGATTCGAATGGGTACAGGTCGATGACGACGAGATCGATCGGTTCGATCTGATGCTCGGTCATCTGCTGCTGGTGGTCCGGGTTGTTTCGCAGCCCGAGAAGCCCGCCGTGGACCTTTGGGTGGAGGGTTTTGACTCTGCCATCAAGCATCTCGGGGAAGCCCGTGATTTCTTCAATAGGGATGACATCGATCCCTGCGTCGGCGATCGCCTTGGCGGTACCGCCCGTGGAGATGATCGTGAACCCTCGCTCCGCGATCGCGCGTGCGAAATCCACGATTCCATCTTTGTTACTGACCGAGAGAAGCGCGAGGCGACGGGATTGGTGTGTGCTCATGCTGCACGCTTGATAGGCGCGTCAGCGGTCGCCGTCCTTCTCAGAGGGATCAGTCGGCGACAAACTTCGCAACCACACCCTCGCGGCTTGTCAGGTAGACGTCGCCGTCGATGAACGGATCCATCGTGATGCTGTACACATTGGACAGGCTGATCTTGTCGAGGACGTTGCCGCGCTGGGGTTCTACGGCCACGAGGTATTTGCCGTCGAAGACCATGAGCCGACCGTTGCGGAGTCCGATGACCCGTCCGAACTGATCCTCGCTCGTCCAGAGGACCTTGCCCGTGTCTGCGTCGAAAGCGGTCAGACCCGTGTCGGCGAGCGAACAGTACACAACGCCCTCGTGGTACACGGGGGGCTCGGTAATCGGGCTCGGGGTCAGATGCTTCCAGGCGAGCCTGGAGTCCTCGGCCCGGAACGCGTAGAGCGTCTGATCAAGACTCGCGACGAACATCATGTCATCGCTCGAAGCCAGAGCCGCACCTGGGCCCTTGAAGATGTCATTCTGACCGGTCTGTCTCTGGGTCTGGGTGTTGACACACACCACGCGACCCGTGGTGGTGACACCTCCGACGATCGGGCCCATCGCGACAAGGTCCTGCTCGAAGGTGCCGGGCATGTCATGGCCCCAGAGCTTGATGTCGGCAGGCATGTAGGTGCCCATGACCTCACCGGAGGCAGAACCGGTGACGGCATCGGTGCCGAAGAGGACGAAGTCGGTCGCCGCAAGCTTCTCGTAAGAGTTGCGCTGGACGAGCTCGCCCGTCTGTGCATCGAGTGAGAAGAGCTCCGACTCGCTCGAAACGAAGACTGTGTTCTCGCGGCGGTCCATGCCCGTAAACTTGGTGAGGTCGCCCGCAGGCTTGTTGGTCCAGATGGTGGAACCGACCTGATCGTCGATCGCGGTGATCGTGCCGCCGGTTTCTTGGAAGATGACAAGGTCATCATGAGGCTCAGCCCTGAGTGGACCCTCATTGATCAGCAGAACGGGGAACGCGTTCCAGTCCCAGCGGTAGCCGAGCTTGCGCCAATCGGAGTGAACGATCGGCAGGCGATCGCCACGCTCGTCGGCTGACAGGCCCTTGGGCTTTGCACAGCCGGTAGCAGCAGTCGAGATAGCCAGGCCTGCGAGTGCGATCGAGCAGGTCGAAAGAGCTAGGAGTCGGGTTGAACGCATCAAGGGCACCTCTGGTCATGTCAGGGTTCGAGTGTCGGATCCGCCACGCTGCTGCCAACGGGCGTAGGCTGATCCTATGCGGCCTGCGGGCCGGGAGGGGGAGTATCGAGCAGGCTCGCCCAGCGGTCAAGCAGGGCTGTGAGAGGGGAGAATTCGGGGATGTTCACGGGGCTCGTCCAGAGAACAGGTGAGATCGTCCAACTCCGACCCACAGAAGCGGGCGGGGTAAGGCTAACAGTCCGCTCAACCGCGTTCGATCAGAGACCCTCACCTGGCGATTCGATCTGTGTCTCGGGCTGCTGTCTGACGCTCGTGGGCGAGGCGAGATCCACGGGTGAGCAGATCGAGATGGACTTTGATGTCATCGAGGAATCTCTCGCAAAGACGAAGCTGGGCGACCTGGCTGAGGGATCGAGGGTCAATCTGGAGACGAGTTGCACCCCTACGACCCTGCTGGGCGGGCACGTGGTGCAAGGGCACGTCGAGGGCGTTGGCGAGGTCGTCCGGGTCGAGACGGGCGAAAGCCACGAGGTGACGATCAGGCCGCCTAACGCACTGATGCCCTGCATCACGCCCAAGGGGTCGATCACGCTCGACGGTATAAGCCTTACAATCGCGGGTGTAGATGTCTCCGGCGGCACATTCCATGTTGCACTCATCCCGACCACGCTCGTCGAAACAACGATCGGTGATACCAAGGTCGGCGAAGGCATGAACATCGAGACCGACATCATGGCGCGCACCGTTGTGCATTACCTCCAGAACTTCTCTTCGGGGGACAGCTGAGCCGTGCGGGTGCTGGGTATCGATCCCGGTCTCCGTCTGACGGGCTTCGGCTGCGTCGATGGCCCTGCCCAGGCGATGTCACCACCCGGGTTCGTTGACGCGGGTGTGATCAGGCTTGTGTCCAGTGGATCGCCCACCCCGAGTGTGCAGTCGAGGCTGGTCGAGCTTGAGCGAGACCTTGCAGAGATCATCGAACGCAACAATCCCGACCTCATCGCCGTCGAGGCTCTCTTCACCCACAAAGAGCACCCTTTCACAGCCGTCCTCATGGCGCACGCGAGGGGGGTCATCCTGCTCGTCGCGCAGCGAGCCAGCAAGGAGATCATCGAGCTTCCTCCAGCCGATGTGAAACGAGCGGTGACCGGTTCGGGACGCGCGACAAAAGAGCAGATGCAGGCTTCTGCGACGAGGCTCCTGGGGCTAGCCGAGCCACCAAAGCCTGCAGATATCGCCGATGCCCTCTGCATCGCCATCGCGGCCCGGCAGCGGGCGATGCTCCCGGCGGGCCTGGGCGACAGCGGGGCATAAGATCGTCCGATGAGCACCGATACCACCAAGAGCGAGGCCCGTGCGCAGGTCCTGATCGTTGAGGACGAGGAGTCCCATGCAGACGTCATGTCCGATGCTCTGCGCAAGCCAGGTCATGTCTGCACGATCGTCAACGGGGTTGAGGCGGCGATTGAAGAGCTCAAAGGCGGTGTGTTCGATGTTGTCGTGACCGACCTGCGGATGCCCACCTCGGCAGGCGCTGAGTTCGAGGGCGAGAAGGTCGTACCCGATGGGGCCAACGCGGGTCTCATCGTGCTGAGAGCCGCTGCGAATCTGCAGCCGACGATCGAGACGATCATGGTGACCGCCCACGGCGACGTCCCGACCGCTAGGAGCGCGTTCAAAGAAGGTGCATACGACTTCATCGAGAAGCCCCTGGATCTCGAGGTGTTCCGCAACCTTGTCGGCCGCGCGGCTCAGACTGTGCTCCTGCGGCATCAGAACAGTGAGCTGAAAGACGAACTCGAGCTCGCCGGATTCGAGGGATTGATCGCTGTCAGCGAGCCCATGCGCAAGGTCTTGCAGATGGTCCGCACCGTCGCGGCGAGCGATATCCCGGTGTTGATCACGGGCGAGAGCGGGACAGGCAAGGAATTGATCGCTCGAGCCGTACACCGCAACAGCAAGCGCAGCGCCGGGCGGTACGTCACATTCAACTGCGCCGGCCAGAGCGAGAGCCTGCTCGAGGACCAGCTCTTCGGTCACGTCAAGGGCGCGTACACAGGAGCCGAGAAGGAACGCGAGGGTGTGTTCGAGTACGCATCGGGCGGCACACTCTTCCTCGACGAGATCGGTGACATGCCGGTGGCGATGCAGCCCAAGCTCTTGCGTGTGCTCGAATCAGGCGAGGTGATCAGGCTCGGCGCAAATGAAGCCAAGCACGTCGATGTCCGGTTTGTCAGCGCGACCAACCGAGATCTCAACGAGCTCGTCAAGACGGGAGATTTCAGGGAGGACCTCTTCTTCCGTGTGAACGCGGCGAAGATCCACCTGCCCCCGCTCCGCGAGAGACGAGAGGACATCCCGCCCCTCGTGGTGCACGGTGTCAAGAAATTCGCTGATGACCTGCTCCAAGGCGAGCCAGAGCCCACTGTGAGTGACGCGGCGATGCTCAGGCTCACCTCGTACGCCTGGCCTGGCAACGTGCGCCAGCTGCTCAATGCGGTCCAGAACATGGTGGTGACCGGCATCGGATCTCGCGAAGAGGGTCAGCCGATCGTTCTCGGAGTGGATCATCTGCCTCCTGAAATCCGAGAAGCAGAAACCGTTGACCTGGATGATTCGGGCGGTGGGGGCTCGCTCGCAGGGACGAGCCTTGATCAGCTTGAGAAAAGGGCCATCCGCGAGACACTCAGGCTCACAGCGGGCAACCGGGAACAGGCGGCCAAGCTTCTCGGTATAGGTGAACGCACGCTCTACCGGAAGCTCAAGGAATACGGCCTCCGGTAGCCGCCCCCTGGATCGGGCCCAAGGATCGAAAAATCACCGCTGAGGTAGAAATATGGCTGACCAGCAAGTTGAGAATGAGTCTCAATGGCAGTAGAGTTCTCGGTCAGGCGGGAAACTGTCCCGTCAGGCAGGAAAGTTGATCCCGAAACGGAGAACGTCTGATGCCGACCCTGTGCAGAACTGCGATCTCGGCTGTGAGCCTGCTACTCGCGCTGCCTGCTGCGTCTCAGAACTTCGTAACCCCGAGCGATGGGTACGGCTGGTCGCGCGGCGATAACAACTCTTCGTACTTTGCATGGGACGACTTTGCGAACCCGGTCGGTCCCAACTCGCCCGACATCGACGCGTTCCCGAACCCGCTGCCCGCTGGCTGGGCTGCGCCGGTAATTACAGAAACCACAGGCACAGCGTTTCTGACAAGCACGGGCAACCTGTACTCGATCACCAGCGTTCTGGAGTTTGAAATTATCGTTCCGGGTCAGCCGGTTGAGGATGGCACGATGACGGTGTTGCTGCAGACCAACACGCAGGGTCGTGAAATCGATCCCGCAACGATCGTTTGCGACGGCACTTCTCCGGTAGAGATTGTCGAACTCAACAGAGTGTTCCTCGGACCCGACGGAATCGGTGGGGGCTCGCTCGTCGAGACGCTCTGGCGCTTCGAGGTCCCGGCAGATGGGACCGCGGTCATCACGTTCGAGGCAGACGGCGAGTCGCTGAGCCTTGATAAGGTCTCTGTCGACACGTTCTCTCAAGAGGGCAGCGACTGCGTCGCGGACGTCAACGGAGATGGCGCGCTGACGCCGACCGACTTCACCGCCTGGATCAACGCGTACAACAACGCAGACGCGGGCTGCGACCAGAACGGCGACGGCGCTTGCACGCCGACCGACTTCACGGCCTGGATCACCAACTACAACAACGGGTGCTGATCACGATGATGAAGCCTCGCCGACACAACGCGTTCACGCTGATCGAACTGCTTGTGGTGATCGCGATCATCGCGCTTCTCATCGGGATCCTACTCCCGGCTCTGGGCAAGGCGAGAGAGCAGGCACGCAAGTGTGTCGAACTCGCTGCGAGCCGGACGCTTACGCAGGCTTTGCACATGAAGGCCGACGACGAGGACGACCGGCTCATGCGGGGCGGGTACACGTCTTCCGAGGCTGCGAATCTTGAGGTACTCAACGAGTTTGGCACCCCGATCGAGTTCGTCGAGGTCAAGAAACGGTACCCGTACCACCTCGGCAGCTACTTCGACTACGTCTGGGCTGGCACGACGCACGTCAACGCCCGTGCAGCTTTGCTGAAGCAGCGGCAGGACGTCATGCAGGACGCAACCTTCGGCGATGCGTTCGAGAGCTGGGCATACCAGGTCAGTGTGTTTCCCTCGTTCGGCTACAACGGTGTTTACGTCGGTGGAACCACGAACACAACGAACGCTCTCTCGTCAGTCTGGGACAAGGGCCAGTACACGCGCCGTCTCGGTGATGCGCTGATGCCCAGCGAGTTGATCGCGTTCAGTTCCGCTGCAGGCTTCGATCCGTTCTCGGGGGATGAGTACGAGGGCTACTTCATTGTTTCGCCGCCCCCGTTGAACATCGACTGGGATGAGAACACGCGTCCGGATGTTTGGAAGAATTCTGATCCCCGTTACGGCGGCAAAGCCGTTGTCGCGATGCTCGACGGGCATGTCGAGATGCGTACCGCGGAAGAGCTCAAGGACCGCAGGATCTGGTCTGACTACGCGAGGCGTCGAAATGATGCGGAGTGGGATCCGACTGCGGCTCGATAATGGCTAGATGATTTCGCCGTTCCAGGCAGCCACAAGCTCATCGGTGTCAACAGGCTGCCCAGGTATGTTGAGCCTGCCCGAGTCCGTCACAGATCCCGTGTAGCGCATCATCACACCGTGCTGGGCGAGGATGTCGGCGATCCGGTGCTCGTCATCTCTCGTGAACTCGATGAGATATCTGCCAGCACCTTCGCCGAAGCAATCGAGTGCGGGTTCTTCATCAACATCCACGCCGAGGCGCTGGCTTGAGTTTGCCGATGCGATCAACATTTCCGCCAGCGCGACGAGCATGCCGCCCTCTGAGATATCGTGCGCGCTGAGAACGAGACCATTCTGGATCAACTCTGCGATCGCTCTGGCGATCTTCGGGCTTTGTTGCAGATCAACTGGCAGCAGTTCGCCCAGACCCTCTGTGTCGTGAATCTTCGAGTAGTGTGAGTGGCTCATCGACTTCGCATCGATCCCGATCTCCGCGATCTTGCTGTCAACTTGTTTGAGGTCCATCGTCACGCACTTGGTCACATCGTCAACGATCCCCATCCCCGTGATCAGCAGCGTGGGTGGGATCTCGATCGTTCTGCCGTCCTGCGTGGTGAATTGGTTGTTGAGTGAGTCCTTACCCGAGACGAACGGAGTTTTGTACGCCTTTGCGCCGTCGTAACAGCCCTCGGCGGCGCGGACGAGCGAGGCGAGGTTCTCGGGTTTCTTGCAGCTGGGCCAGCAGAAGTTGTCGAGGATCGCGATCCGGTTGGGGTTCGCGCCGACACAAACGAGATTTCGCACGCACTCGTCGATCGCGGCGAGCGCCATCTGGTATGGATCGCCCCCGAGCGCAGGATCGCCGAGGTTCGTCGCTAGGCCGCAGCCGATCGCGAGCCCCTTGCCAGAGCCCGGCACAGGTTCGATGACCGAAGCATCCCCCGGCCCGATGCCACCCGGACCAACGAGCGGCTTGAGCAACACGTTGCCCTGCACTTCGTGGTCGTACTGGCGGATGATCGAACGCTTGCTGGCGATGTTGGGATGCGCGAGCAGCTTGAGGAGTACATCTCTGGTGCTGGGTTCCCGGCTGCTCGCTTTCGAGGGTGTTGCACCTATCGGTGTAGCCCACTTCG
>WUAK01000070.1 GCA_009827205.1 Phycisphaeraceae bacterium
CGATCATGCCCATCGCCAATCGTATGGCTCATCAGGGGCTCACGCGATACGCTCTCGGCATGGCACGATGCGACAGCGAAGTGAAGTGGCCCGCCGAAGGCCTCGGGTGGAGGCCGCCCGATCTGAGTTCGATCCGGTTCGAGTCGGAGAGGCTTGTCGTCCGCAACTACGAGCTCTCGGACATCCAGACCGTGTACGAAGCGATCAACGAGTGCAGGCCTCAGCTCCGACCCTGGATGGTCTGGGCCGAGAAGTCTCACAGGGAGATCGCAGAGACCGCCCAGTACATCACGGCTCAGATTATGAACACACGCACGCCAGAGAAATGGGACAATGTCGGACTTGGCATCTTCCTCAAAGACTCTGGAGAATTCATCGGCTCGACTGGCGTGCACGATGTCAGGCGAGACACCGCGAGCTGCGAGACCGGCTACTGGATACACGTCAATCACAGAAGAAAGGGCTACGCAACCGAGGCGTGTCGGCGCACCATCGACTGGGCGGTTGCGCCCCAGGACCGCGGCGGGCTCGGCCTCAGACGTGTACGGATCTTCTGCTCTAAGGAGAACGAGGCATCGGTCCGGGTCATCGAGAAGCTGGGCATCCGCAAGGAGGTCGAGATGAAAGACGACTACTGGATCGAAGGCGTCGGATGCACCACTCGCATGGGATGGGGTGTCATGGCCGACGAATGGAAGCTCACACCGCTCTAAGCCTTCACCAAAGTCAGCACATTGATCTCGGGCGGAACACCGAATCGGAACGGCGCGACCGACATACCCACACCTGTTGAGATATGAACTCTGCACGAAGGACCATCGACGAGTCCCTTGCTGTATTTCTGACCGTACCTGCTCGGGACGCCCGGCGCTCCTATGAGTGGGAGCGACACCTGACCGCCGTGCGTGTGCCCGCTGAGCATCAGATCCACGCGGTGATCTCGTAGTTCCCTCATCTCGGCGACATCGGGGTTGTGCGAAAGCAACAACCTCGGCACATCTCGTCCTACGCCTGCGAACGCCGCGCTTGGTTCGACATCATCCTCGAGTAGATCACCCACGCCAGCGATACAAAGCCCACCCGCGTCATGGCTCAGTGTGTTTCGGGTTTGCATGAAGCACCTGTCGTTGTCCACCATCCACACGCCGTGCGCCGAGAGCGCACCGCGGACGCGCCGGCTCCCCGCGTACCAGTCGTGGTTGCCGAGCACGCCGACCGTCGGGACGGCTCTTGCGAGTGGCGCCATCAGAGCTGCGGATTCTTCGATGAACTTCGCGCCCTGATGCACATAATCGCCCGTGAGCACGGCAAGATCGGGCTCCTGGGCCAGACCCAAACGCACCGCCTCGGCGATGAACGAAGCGGTCACCCGCGGGCCGCGGTGTGTATCGGTGATCTGGAGCACTCGCAGACCATCGAACTCGCTCGGTAGTCCTGCGATTGGAACATCGTGCCTGCGCACATGGATCCACGCCGGCTCAATGAGCGTCGTGTACACGAGCCCCCCACCGCCGGCGACCAACGCGAGCTCGGGTGCTGCGCGCAGGAGCGATCTGCGGTCAACATCCACACTCTCACTCTGGGTACATGTGATTTCTTGGAGCCATGCCGAGAGCCGCCTCGACACGCCGCTGGCGACGAGATAGCCGGCGCCGATCATGCCGAACCCGATCGTGTTCACGATGATCGCCCAGTGGAGCGAGTAGACCGCGTTGTAATGCCCACCTGTGACTTTCGCCGCGACCCAGCCCGGCAAGACCAAAACGTGCAGCATCGAGTCCACGACGGTCCACGAATCGCTCGCGTTGTACTCGATCCATCGCTTGTGATGACGCCAGGTCCCGAGCCCAGAGAGCACAACCCACGCGGCGAGCACGGTGAGCACCCGGCGGGAGAAGAACCATGATGTCAGGCTGCGGAATCTCTCTCCGGACATGTCCCGGATACGAGAACGGGCCGCCCCGTGTTCGGAGCGGCCCGTGAAGTTGATCTGATACTGCTTATCAGGCGAAGTGGCTGAACGCCTTGTTCGCCTCGGCCATGCGGTGGACCTCGTCACGCTTGGTCATGGCCTTGCCCTCACTCCTGGCGGCGCTGAAGAGCTCGTCGGCGATCCGCTCTGCGATCGGGCGGCCCTTCTCGGCGCGGGCCGCGGTGATGATCCAGCGGAACGCCAGAGCCTGCTGACGCTTGCGGTCGACCTGCATCGGAACCTGGTAGTTGGCACCACCGATCCGCTTGCTGCGGACCTCGACGAAGGGCTTGACGTTGTCGACGGCGCGGTGGAAGCAGTCGAGTGCGGTCTTGGGTGCGTTGGGATCGTCGATCTTGTCGAGGCGTGCCTGGATGTTGTCCATCGCGGCGTAGATGTTGCGCTGGGCAACAGACTTCTTGCCGTCGAGCATGATGCAGTTGGTGAACTTTGCGAGGATCTTGTCGCCGTAGACAGGATCGGGGCGGAGCTGATCCGCGCTTCTTGTGATTCGACCACCCATGGTGGACCTCCTTGGCTCATCTGCCGGCGCTACTCGCCGACTTGTGTTCACCCCGCTCTTCAAGGCGTGCGGGATTACTTGCCTATGTCAGATTGTCTGCCGGCGTGATGCCGACGGATTACTTGCCCTTCTTCACGCCGTACTTCGAGCGGCCCTGCTTGCGGCCGTCAACACCCAGGGTGTCGAGCGAACCACGGACGACGTGGTAGCGGACACCGGGGAGGTCACGGACTCGGCCGCCGCGGACGAGCACGATCGAGTGCTCCTGCAGGTTGTGTCCTTCGCCGCCGATGTAGGCGGTGACTTCCTTGCCGTTGGAGAGTCGCACACGTGCGATCTTCCGGAGCGCGGAGTTGGGCTTCTTGGGCGTGGTGGTCTTCACGGAGAGGCACACACCGCGACGCTGGGGGCACGAGTTGAGGTCGCGCACCTTCGACTTGGTCTTGGGTGTCCTGCGGGGGTTGCGTACGAGCTGGTTGATCGTTGGCATTCGAGTGCGATCCCGTTCGGCCCTCGTCTCGGGCCTCTCTACGTTCTCCGAAGCCATCTGGCCCCGGCTTGTCAATCCGATTCAATACCCACAGCAGCCGGACCACCCCGGCCGCCTGAGCCCGGAAGTGTAGCCAGACGCCGCCTGTCTTCAAGACCATCGGGGTACCCAGAACCCCCTTTTTGACCCCCTCGGGGGCCCGAGAGGGCCATTGAACCCCGATTCATCGCCGCTTGGCTGTCTTCTTGATCTCCCGGCTCTCGATCCAGACCTTCTCGTTGGTCTCGATGTCGATCATCTCCAGAGTCACCTGGTAGAAATTGACGACCTGCTTCGAGTCGATCGAACGCTCCTTCACGTCCTTGATCCGGCCAAGCATCATGTAGTCGGCGCCCTTCTCCATCGCGGCCTGCTTGATCGTCGCCGGGTCGCGGAACTCGAGTTCCTCGAGCCGCTCCTGGCGCAGCTCGGCCCGCAGATCACGCTCGGCGATGAAGCGGACCTTGCCCGAGTTGAGCAGTTCCTCCTGGATGACGTCGGTGAACAGATCAGCATCGATGTAATCGCCGGTCGCGTTCTTGACGGTTCCGACGACCACGAGAGGCCTCTTGTCGTTCACAGCCATGTGCTCAACGAGCCAGGGCTTGCTGAGCGCATCCTCGATCATCCCGTGCGCAACCTGGCGGGCGTCCTCGTCGTCGAATCGGTAGTCCAGATCGACGGTTTCAGCGGGATCAATCCGCTTGACCTTCCAGTTTGGACTGCAACCAGTCAGTGTGAGAGTCGACACGAACGCGCCGAGAACAAGCATGTGGTTGATACGCATCTGAATGCTCCAGTCTCCCGGCGATATCAGCCGGGCCAGTACTCAATGATCGAATCGAGGCCGAATCTGCCGCCCCGAACTTGTTTCCATTCACCGACGTGCAGCCGCTGCCCACCCTGCCCGAGGAACACGACCCGTGCGCGGTGCGCACCCTCTGGCAGATCCGTCACAGACGCCCACGCGGCGCCGGGCAGCATGGTCCAGCTTCTGATGTCAGCCTTCTCTGTCGCGGCAAGGTAGAGAAGCCCACCCACAATCGAGACGAGCAGCCCAGCGGCCTTGACCTCCGGTTCTGCATCAGAGCTTTCGAGTATCACTCCGCCGGCGGTAAATATGCCGCTCTTGGTGAGCGCTCTCAGGTACGTCCGCGCGTGAACCGCGGGCAGTTCCTTCGCGAAGTTCGCCTCGGCGACCGCGCTGAAATCCTCGATGAAACTCAGCTCGATCTCGCCCTTGGACCCGTCGGCGTACTCGAACTCAGCGATCGCGCTTGCAGCACCGGTCCCACCCGGGACGATCTGTGGCAACTCAAAGTAGATCGGGGTCAGGTACACAAAGTAAGGCCCGATGTTCTGCCTCGCTAGCGTCGGGCCCACGCCGCCGAGCGCGACGAACAGAGCATCGCCCTTCGATCCGTCGAGTCCCTCGAGCGTCCCGACATATGACGTGTCAGCGGTGATACCAAGCCCAGCCTGAGCAGCCGCCGCGGTTTCCAGCCTACGGATCGCCGTCGACGCCATCTCGGGTTCGCCGTTCTCGATGAACGCGATCGCGGAGAGATAGACACCAAGCGGGCTCTCGATGAACTCGGCCGATGACGAGTACTGCACATCGACCTCGCCGCCCCGGCCCTTCAGCTCGTCGAGCAGCTCTGCGTATCTGTCGCGCATCTCGTTGGCTTTGAGCGCCATGCGCCGGGCCTCGACTGTCGGCCCGTTCTCGGTTCGCCCTTCCTGATAGTGCGCGATCATCTTGATGACGTTTACGTACTGCTCTTCGTACGCGCGTGTGATGTACTTCGTCGCACGCTCACTCAGGAGCCACTGACCTGCCACGTCTGAGATGCTCTGCTCGTTGAATAGCTCCGTCTCGGCCTCGGCCGCGTTGAGCATCACGAGAGCGGTCTCTGAATCGCCCTCGGCAGCGGCGGCCGCACCACGCTCAAGAAGCCAGAGCACCCGGCTTTTGGATGAGTAGAGGCCCTTTTCGTTGGCAGCATCGAGCATGCTGCCCGCCAGGTCGTACTGGCCCCGATCATGGGCCTGCAAGAGGCTGTCCCGGTGGCGGTCGAATGCCGACTCGCACCCCCCCAACCCGGCTGCGAGTCCGAGCCAGGGCATCAGGATGGAAAGATACCTCTTCATCGTGTTTGTATAGTAATTACTAGCATCACAAGTTTCAACCGTCTGTCCTACCCTCAGCCATGACCGATAAGCCCGCCGTCACCGTCGCCCAGGTCCAGCAGCTCATCCGCGAGCGGTACTTCGAGTCTGACAACGACCGGGGCAGCGGGGGCACATTTCTGTATTTCATGGAAGAGGTCGGCGAGCTCGCAACAGCCATCGCCAACAACAACCGCAGGCGGTCACCCCCCACCGACGAGGAACGGGAGAACATGGTCGAGGAGTTTGCAGATGTCATCGCGTGGCTCTGCACACTCGCCAACATCAACGGCGTCGATCTCAGCGAGGCGCTCGTCAAGTACACGGACCCCTCACGCGTCGAGGGCGTCAAGGACTGACCGTCGCGGCGTCCTTGTGTTCTTTCTTGGTCTTCTGCCTCCCAGACCCCCTCGTGAGCGGTCTGTAGATCTCGATGACGAGCGTGTCGTCGTCGGGTGGGCCGTTGCGGTACTCGTCAACATGACCGAGCAGGGTCGCTGGCCAACCACCCTCGGCCTGGATCGAGCTTGAGGCGAGAATCCCCTGCATGCCGAGGATGCCCAGCATCTTGCCCTCGCTGTTGCGCGCCTCTGTCGCGCCGTCCGTGTACGCGATGAACCGATCGCCGGTCGCGAAGTCAACCGACTTCGTCGAGGCGTCAAACGTTTCATCGTCAACGGCGCCGAGTAGAAACGTGGTCGAGTCGAGCTGATCGATCGAACCATCGGCGCGGATGTGAAACGCCGGCGGGTGCCCCGCGTTCGCGTAAACCATCGTGTGCTTACTCGGATCGACCTTGACCACGAGCCCGGTCACGAAGACCGAGTGCGATGCCATCGTGAGCCTGACGTAGCGATTGAGCAGCGCCAGCACTTCACCAGGCTCGATAAACGGATCCTCGGCGTACAGTCGCGCCAGTTCGCCGTAGAGCCGGTTCACGGTGAGCGCCGCGGGAATGCCGTGCCCCGTGACATCCAGCACGACAACAGAGAGCGTCTCTTCGCTGCCGTCGTCGTTCGGACAGTGGTTGATGTGGAGATAGTCGCCGCCGATCTGCCTCATGGGCTGATAGCGGTAGGTGAAGCAGATCTCCCCGGATGTCTTGGGCGCCGGGAACATGGCTTCGTGAATCCGGCGCGCATCAGTGAGTTCCCGACGAACCTCGCCGTAGCGGCGCTGAAGGAAGTAGAACTGAGACTCGCGGAGCCTGCTCGAAGACCGGTACCAGGCGATGAAAACACCCGGCAACACAAAGATCGAGGTGAGCAGCACACCGAACAAACGGTCGAATCCGAATCCGCCCTCGATCGGGGTGAGCTTGCAGATCGCGTTGATCCCAAGAACCGCCCCGACGACCAGCAGCGCTTGACGGACAGTCCATGGCAGGAAGCACGTCGCGATCGTGAACGAGATGACAAACCCGAGCAGCCCGCTTGCGAACGGCAGATCGAGCACGCGCATCCCGATGTTGATCAGCCCGTCGGCGATCACGAGAGCGATAGACAGATTGACGAGCTTGGCCGCGTCGTGCTTTTTGAATGAAACGTACAGGAACCCCGCGAGGTACATCACGCTCCAGAGCACGAAGAATGCCAGCGTTGCCATCATCCTGCCATCGATGGGCATACCCGCGATCTCGGGGTTCTCGCCTGACATACTGGTGACGACGAGCAGCAGAATGAGAGCGGTGGACAGAATGCCTAGCCCGCCCATGATCCCGGTGAACCACCTGAACCGGCGCGAGAGCAACGAGCCCATCTGGGTCGCAAACTCGTGCTGAAACTCGGTTGTGTAGCTCGCGCTCGAACCTGCCAAGGGACACCCCACGTTTATCTCGAAGCGACGGCAACTTGTTCGCCGAACGGCGGCCGCACTTTCAGCAATCCCATTCTACTCGGAATCGCCGGACAATGAACGATCTCCTCCTGGGATCCACAACACGTCACCCGGACCGCCGTCCTTCGACGCCGTATGACGGGCCAGTACAAAGAGCAGGTCCGAGAGCCTGTTGAGATACCGCAGGGGTTCAGCAACCTCGCTCTGTCCGACCTCGTCTGCTAGGTGTACCACCTCGCGCTCGGCTCGCCGCACTACGGCTCTCGCAACATGCAGATGCGCCGCGAGCATCGTCCCGCCCGGGAGCACAAAGCTCGTGAGGCTGCTCAGCGCCGCGTTGATCTCGTCGATCCTCGCCTCGAGCCACGCCGTCTGTGCGCCCGTGACCCGCAGTGCGTCGCCGACGTGCTCACCCGGCTTCCGGGGAGTGCAGAGATCGGCTCCTACATCGAACAAGTCGTTCTGGATCCGGCGGAGCATCGATGAGACGTCGGCATCCGAAGCACCGCACGCCTCGGCCGCGACACCGATGAAGCAGTTGGCCTCGTCGACCGTGCCGTACGCCTCGACCCTTGCGTTGACTTTTGAGACACGTTCGCCTCCGCCGAGACCGGTCTCGCCCTCGTCGCCCGTCTTCGTGTAGATCTTTGTGAGCTTGACCATAACGCACCTTTCATCCGATCCCGGTATCCGACAAGATCGTTCAACCGGGGCTCCGCGGGATGCTAGTCTAAGGCGTGTCACAAGCAACCCAACCCCAGCTACGAGGCCGATCAAAGCGTTGGTTGCTCAGCGGCACCGAATCTGAGCCCGGGCGCTCGCTGCTCGAACGCGTCCTGAAGGCTCGAGGGCTCGAGGGCGAAGAGGCCCAGGCGCAGCTCAACTCGACACTCAACGATCTGCACGACCCAACGTTACTGCCCGGCGCCGACAAAGCCGCGAATCGGCTGATCGTCGCCTTAAAGAACAACGAACCCGTCATCATCTACGGCGACTACGACGTCGACGGGATCACCGCGACCGCGATCCTGTTCCACACACTCAGATCCATCGGTGGTCCCGATGCCGACGTGAGGACCTACGTCCCCCACCGCCTCGACGAGGGGTACGGGCTCAACGCAGACGCGATCCGCTCGCTCGCCGACGAAGGCGCCAAAGTGATCATCTCCGTCGACTGCGGCATCACCGCGTGCGACGAAGCCGACCTTGCAAAGTCACTTGGTGTTGACCTGATCATCACCGACCACCACAACCCCCCAAGCGATGGGAGTGTGCCCGACGCGTTCGCGGTCGTGCACCCGCGTGCTCAGGGTTCTTCGTATCCGTTCATCGAACTCTGCGGCGCGGGCGTCGCGTACAAGCTCGCGTGGCGGCTGCTCGTCATTGCTTGCGGCGACGAGCAGGGGAAACTCCCCAAAGACAAGCGTGAACTACTTCTCGAACTCCTCGCGTTTGCTTCGCTCGGCACGATCGCAGATGTCGTCCCCCTGGTTGATGAAAACAGGGTCATCACAAAGTACGGGCTTGGGCGCATCCCTCGGTCGATGTTCGGCGGGCTCCGCGAACTCGTCTCCGCGTCGGGCCTCGACGGCGAGAAGATCGAAGCAGACGATGTGGGGTTCAGACTCGGACCACGCCTCAACGCGTGCGGCCGGATGGGCCACGCCGCGGACGCGGTCGAGTTGTTCACAACCGCGACAGGCAAGCGTGCCCGCGAGATCGCTGAGGGTCTGCACGACCAGAACGAGTCGCGCCGATCGACCGAACGCAAGATTCTCGATCAGGCGATCGAACTCGCTGAAGCGCAGGGCATGACTGGTCCTGACCGCAGAGCGATCGTGCTCGCGCACGACGATTGGCACCCGGGCGTTGTGGGTATCGTCTGCTCGAGGCTTGTCGACCGCTTCGCAAGGCCCGCGATCCTGCTCTGCAAGCAAGACGGGAAGTACAAAGGCTCTGGCAGATCTATCCCGGCGTTCAACCTCCACGCCGGGCTCGAAGCAACTTGCGAACACCTCGCAAGCTACGGAGGCCACGACATGGCTGCCGGACTCTCGCTCGATGAGAAGGATCTCGATCCGTTCGTCCGTGCATTCGTCGACTATGCCAACAACGCACTCACAACGGACGATCTCGTCAATGATCTCCGCGTGGACACACTCGCGGAAACTCAAGAGCTGACACCAGATGCGATCCGCGAGATTTTCAGGCTCCGTCCCTTCGGGATGGGCAACCCGAAGGTCAGGCTTCTGCTGAAAGGCGTACGCATCGATAGAGACCCAGGTGTATTTGGCGCAAAGGGGAATCACCTTTCGCTTCACCTGAAACACGAGGGCCGCGCGCTGCGGTGCATCATGTGGAGCGGCGGCGTGTTACGAAACGAGCTGGCGCGGGGCCAGCTCGTCGATGCGGTCGTCTCGCCGCAGATCTCTTCGTATTCTGGTCAGGTCGAGCCGGTCATCGATGACTGGCGTTTTGCCTGACCAGGTTTACTCTGCGTCGGCAGGGAAGCTTGCGACGCCGTCGCCTTCGACACGCAGGAGGCTCAAGAGGAGCTCCGCACGCTCGTTGGCCGGATCGAGTTCAAACGCGGTGATGTAGCTCCGCTCGGCTGCGTCACGCATACCCAGATCGTGCTCGATCATGCCCCTAAGCAGGTACGCCTCAGTGGGCATGGCTGCCTTCTGGAACCCCGTCTGGAGCGTGGTGAGGGCGGCACTTGAGTCGCCGTGCTTGCGCTGCCAGAGCGAGCGGTACAGGTAGCCCTCGGGCCGGTCGGGTGCCAGCTCGATGATGCGCTGCGCCGATTGGCGGAGACGCGACATGTCGTTGATGCTGTACGACAGAGCGCCAAGGTCGAGCCAGGCGCTCAGATCGTTCTTGCCTTCGCGTGCCTCGGTCAGCTCGATCAGAAGCTCGCGGGCTTCCATCTTGCGGTCGAGTTCGAGCAAGCAGCGTGAACGCAGCCTGAGTATGTCGCGGCGGTGCTCGTAGCCCTCGTAGTCGAGAAGCTGCGCGATGTTGTGCTCTGCCTCAGCGAATCGTCCAAGGTTCATCTGTGCGTTGATGAGATCCTCAAGGATCGCCGGCTCGTCGGACGCGAGCGTCCACGCGGTGCGGAAGAGTTCTTCTGCCTTCTCGTCATTGCCGTTGATCGCGGCGAGATGACCGAGCGTTTGCTGCACACCGGCGTTGTGACCGAACACGTTCGAACGCTCGGCAAGATATGCCTCTGCTTCGTCGGTACGTTCCAGATCGATCAGCAGCTCAGCCGAGGCAACGGCGTACAGCGCTTCTGCGGGGTCGAGTTCCGCGACCTTCTGGTAGTAGGTCAGCGCGGTTTCGTACTGCGTCAACCGCTCGTGCACGATGCCGAGGAAGTAGATCGCGTCGATCGATGTCGGGTCGATGATCTCAGCACGGAGAAGCGAGTCGCGTGCCTCCTCGAGACGTCCCATCTCGAACAGGATCTTGCCCTTGAGCGTGTGGCTCTTGGCGACCGACGGGTTGAGCCCGAGTGAGTCGTTGATGCTCTCGAACGCCCGCTCGAGATCGCCTGCCATGTAGGACTCATTGGCCATCTCCCACTTCGTGGCGCTCTTGATCTGCGCCATGCGTTGGTGGGCGAGCGTCAGGCCTTCAGAGGTTGATTTGCCGTGCCCCGTGCACCCGGTCTGGATCGCCGAGACGGCGAGTCCGAGAACCAGGGCCGAGCCGAGAGACGCTGTGCGTCGTGACTTCGTCATTTCAGTCCACTCCAAAGTTGAATCGGGTCGCTCGAGGCTGCCTTACTCGTCGTCTTCCACGGGGAAGTCGGCGAACTCGGTGTTGTCCGTCTCCTCAGCTGTATCGGCTTCGGAGGCGGGCATGTCCTCGATGAATTCAGCAGTCTCATTCTCGAAGATCGAAGGGTCGTAATCCTTGCGCTCTCCGGGAACGCCGATCCGCTGCAGGTTTGAGACGGATTCGTTCTCGTTCTGGTCGGCATCGAACATCTTGTCGATCTCGCCCGAGATGACCTCATCCAGGAAGCTGGCGTTCCAGGAGTTCTCCTCGCCTGTGAGACGCTCGAGCATGTCGATGACCACAGTCTGGGTCGGGTCAAGCGCGAGAGACTGCTTGATCTTGAAGAGAGCCTTCTTGTACTCGCCCTTGCGGATGAGTTCCTGAGCCGCGACGTTGTAGTTCGCGGTCATCTTAGTGCGGCTCCACGGGAGCAGGCCCTTGCGGATGCCGGTGCGAGCGTTGTCGATGGTCGCCATCGCGCGATCGGCTTCGTCGAGGAGGATCTGATCGTTCACGATGGTCGGCTT
>WUAK01000008.1 GCA_009827205.1 Phycisphaeraceae bacterium
GTACATGCAAAGCCCGCCCACATCGCAAACTTAGCTTTGCCAGCACCAAGAACTGAAGCATCGTTCTCGATTCGTTTCGAGATGAAGTACCCAAGGATCCAGCCGATCAGAGGCGCAGAAGGAACAAAGAACAGCGTCGAGAGCACAGCCCCAGTACTGCCTAACGGCGCACGCTTCGTATCGACATGGACACGCACCCCGGTGCTCTTGCCAAAGCTGTCGGAATGCTCGGTAGGCAGGCTGACTTGTGACATAACCAAAATATCGGATCGTAATGGAAACCACTGAGTAGCACGATGAAAAGAGAAGTTTGGCGGCTCTGTCAACCGGTACAGAATGTCCCCTATCGGTGTGAGATGTCATTGAGATGCGATTTGCATCAGCCGATAACACCTTCTGAACTTCTATTGGGACTTCGGTATCGCACGAGTCACTGACCGAGGAAATTGGTGTGAATCTGCACCTGATTTGTGGACATAGTATGTCGAATTCTCACACCCACAGGTTACAAATACCGATTCTTGATCTATGAGTCTGTGCGAGCAAAAGAGTCATGCTCCTTGCATCGTGAGCAATGTAGATGATCTGCGAACAAGGCTCGTAGACCACACCGCGATCGCATGCGCCGAACAGGGTATTCGCCGGGTCGCACTCTACGGCGGAGGTGCACACACTCGGCGCTTCATCAGGCAGCCATGGCTCTGGCGTGGAGTTCGGGTGATCTGCGTCCTCGATGACTTCATTGAGAAGACGAGCCTCGAGGGCGTGCCCATCATGCGTGCAGACCAGCTTTCTTCTAGTGGGTTGGAGATTGACGCGATCGTCATCAGCACTGAGCACGACGAGTCTCGGCTCTACCAGAACGCGCTGCTCACGTTCGGCGACTCTCTCCCGATTCTGCGGATCTACGGCGAACCAATCCCTGTGCACGAGCCCGGCTCGGAGGGCAGGGATCGGGTCATCGCTCGCCTGCTCGATGCCGGACGATCACGCGCCGATGCCGAGTGGCTCGCAGACAACAGGACCGAACGCCATGACGCATCAGTCGGCACGCTCCCTCCGGCTCGCACAGAGATACACATCCGCAGGTACACACTCGCTGCCCGCTTTGCCGACAACGCCCATGTACTCGATCTAGCCTGCGGCACAGGCTACGGCGCTGCGCTGCTTGCCGACCTCGGAGCAAAGCGCGTAACGGGACTGGATATCGATAAGGCATGCGTCGAATACGCCAACAAGTATCACGCAAGAGCAAACACCAGCTATGCGGTCGCCGACGCCGCAGAGACACATCTTGAGAACGAGTCCTGCGATCTCATCACGAGCTTCGAGACGATCGAACACACCAGCGATCCATCCGCAGTCATCGCGGAATTCGCGAGGGTTCTCAAACCAGGAGGCGTACTCGTCATCTCAACCCCGAACGATCTTGGGCTCACCGATTTTCACGAGCACAGCCTCACGCCCGATCAATTCAGAGTGATCGTCTCGTCTCGATTCGACATCACGCACGAACTCGGGCAGATCCCCGGCAACGAGCCTGTGGAAGGAGATCTTCCACCAGGTATTTTCTCTGTGCGAGATTCAGGGCTCAAACCCGAGACGCTGCTTGCGATCGCAATCAAGCGATAGAGAGCTCAGCTGGCGAGCTTGCCGCCGTCGCCGTCGATCCCGAACGCCTTCATTTTCTTATAGAGCGTCGTCCGGTTGATCTCGAGTTGGTCTGCCGTCTGCGAACGGTTCCAGTTGTTCGCCTCGAGCGCACGAAGCAGGATCTGCCGCTCGGGTTCTCTGAGCGCCTCGGCTAGCGACATCGGTTCCCACTCGCCGTCGGCTTGCTGAACGATCGAGAGCGGATGTGATGCAGTGTGACCATCAACGACATGTGTCGGTAGCGCATCGACACCAACCGTCTGCTTCGCCGAGAGCACCGCGGCTCGTTCGATGATGTTCTGAAGCTCACGCACGTTGCCCGGGTATGTATACCGCATCAGCGCAGCCATCGTCTCGTCGCTAAACCCGATCAGTTCTTTGCCCATCTCCCGACCAAACTGATCGAGGAAATGCTCTGCGAGCAGGGGGATGTCGTTCGCACGCTCCCGCAAAGGCGGCAGATCGATCTGCACAACATTGATCCTGTAGTACAGGTCCTGCCTGAACCGACCCTCGGCAACCAGCCTGTCGAGCGGCTCGTTCGATGCCAGGATGACGCGAACATCGACCTCTTGCGTCTCGTTCGAGCCAACCTGCTCGAACTTCCGCTCCTGAAGAACGCGCAGCAGCTTGAGCTGCATACCCGGGCTCGCCGAGTTGATCTCGTCTAGAAAGAGCGTCCCGCCGTGCGCCGCCTGAAACTTGCCGACCTTGTCCGTGTGAGCTCCCGTAAAGGAACCCTTTACATGGCCGAACAGTTCACTCTCTAGGAGTGTCTCCGGGATCGAGCCGCACGCGAGTTCGACGTAAGGCCCGCGTGAGCGTTCGCTCTGCTGGTGGATAGCGTGCGCGATCAGACTCTTGCCCGTGCCGCTCTCACCCGACATCAAGACAGTCGTCTTGCTCGGTGCTACCGCAGATACCAGCTCGTACACACGCTGCATCCGCACGTCACGACCCACAATCGAGTCGAGACTGAACTTGTCATCCAGCTGCTTACGCAGTGTCTCATTTTCCTGGAGCAGCGACCTCTGCTGGATAGCTCGCTCGATCGCGAGGCGAAGCTCGTCCTCGACCACAGGTTTCGTGAGATAGTCCGCGGCGCCAAGCCGAAGTGCCTCGACGGCCGACTCGACAGTGCCGTAACCGGTCAGCATGATCACCGCAGACCCGATCCGAAGCTCCTTGATCTCGCGCATCAGAGCCAGCCCGTCCATCCCGGGCATGAACACATCGGTGATGATCGCATCAGGCGCCCGGCCAGCGGCCGAGATCAGTTCCAGCGCCTCAGGACCGCTCAACGCGGACGTCACGTCGTAGCCCGACGCGCGTAGCAATTCCTCGAGCGACTCGGCGACGATCGGGTCATCGTCAACAATCAGAATCCGGTGTTGTTCCTGGGCATCGTCTACAGGCATCAATCGATCTATCGGCCCGTGTTGCGTGCGGTCAACGCACGACGCCACATGACCCACAGAATCGAGACAAGCCCGTCCCTACAGGTGTTGCCACCGCTCAACGTCTCGAAGAAACGCCGTCCGAGAACCTCACTCGACCCCGACCGCCGCAGCATCACGACCAGACAGCATCCCGCCGTCAGAACGCTCCCGAACCGTGCCATCACGCTTCCAGCTGCGCTCACATCTAGGTCTATCACGAAGGTCGGTCACGCTCGCGGCATCTGCAGCGGTATCGAGTGTGACCTCGCTGACCCCGAGCAGATCCGCCAAGTCACCCTTCTCGATCGACTCGAGTGCACCAGACTTGTCAGAGAGAGCGACCGCCATATCCAGTGGATTCTCGACGCCGGATGCCTTTGAAGCCTCCATCGCGAGAAGGCCAGCATCCCTTGCTTCCATCGCAGCCGACCACGCGTCACTCGGTTTCACACCAGTCGCGTCCAGCACCTCCTCGAGGTGCACGCAGGACTCATCATCGCCGGTCAGTGACCTGAACGCCTCGTCCGCCGTGTGGCAAAGCATCGGCGCCAGCAGCCTGCACAGCTGATCGGTGATCCTGTGCAGCACCGTCTGCGTACGCCTCCGTCTTGGTGAATCCACCGCATCGCAGTACAGTCTGTCCTTGACCGCAGCCAGATAGACCGAGCTCATCGTGTCGTTGCAGAAGTTGTAGAGCGCCGAGTGGGCGTGCTTGAACTGGTACCGCTCGTACGCACCCGTGACCGCCTCAGTTAGCCTGTCGAGCTCACCGAGCGCCCAGGCATCGACACACGCCGGGTCGATCGACGAGAGCTCGACAGCATCCTTTGAGACATCAAAGTCGTTCAGGTTGCTCAGCATGAACCGGAGCGTGTTGCGCACCTTCCGGTAGCTCTCGCCCGCGCCCTTGAAGAACTCGTGATCGACCTTGACATCGTTCTCGTACGCGAGCGAGCTCACCCACCAGCGCAGCACATCAGCCCCGAACTCCTTGAAGAGTTCCTCGATCGTGTCGCCCGAGCTCTTGCTCAGCTTCTTGCCATCCTTGTTGACCATGAACCCGTGCGTGAGAAGAGCCCTGTAAGGAGGCTCACCCCGGCTCCCAAGTCCCGCGATCAGCGACGACTGGAACCAGCCCCGGTGCTGGTCAGACCCCTCAAGATACAGATCGACCGGGAAGCCCTCATCGCCGAGCCGCTCTCGCATCACCGCATTCCACGACGAACCCGATTCGAACCACACATCGAGGATGTCCCGGCCCTTGGTCAACTCCGAGAGAGCGACCTGACCAGAACGCACCTCTTGAGGCGCTTCGCTGTCGTCCGACGCGTCGTAGTGTGCCAGCAGGTCCCCAGCGTCCATCGTGAACCACGCATCCGAGCCTTTCTCGCTGACAACCTGCGCGACAGCGCGTACGACAGCCTCGGTCATGAAGCTCTCGCCGCTCGGCAGCGTGAAGCTCGGGATCGGAAGACCCCACGCCCGCTGACGGCTGATGCACCAGTCGGGCCGCCCCTCGAGCATGCCCCGCATCCGGTTCTTGCCCCACGTCGGGATGAACTCAACGCCCGACTCGGTCTTCTGCATCGCAAGATCGCGCAGCGACTTGTTATCGCGATTCGTCGGGCGATCGACACCCACAAACCACTGCTCAGTCGCGCGGAAGATCACTGGTCCCTTACTCCGCCAGTCGTGCGGGTAGCTGTGCATGAACGTGTTGGAGTGGTACAGGTGCCCGCTCTCGCCGAGCCGGTCCGCGACGAGCGCGTTGGCCTTGAACACATGCATCCCGCGGAGCCATTCTGGAACAGTCTCGTCGTACGTGCCGTCGCCCCTGACCGGGCAGTACACACCGATGCCCTCACGCAGGCCCGTCTGGTAGTCGTCGGCGCCGTGTCCGGTCGCGGTGTGCACAAGACCTGTGCCGTCTTCGAGCGTGACATAGTCCGCCTGCACGACCGACCAGACCTTGTCCACCGGTCCGTCAGCTGGCGGCACATCCTCGCGCAGCGGGCTCTTGTACCGAACGCCAACAAGCCGGTCGCCCGTCGTTGTCGCCAGCACCTCAACCGAATCGCTCTTGGCCTGCTTCGTCACCTGCTCGACAAGCCCCGAGGCAAGAACGGTCACGTTCCCGTCCACACGAACAACCGCATACTCGAACTTCTCGTTCACCGCGACAGCCATGTTCGCAGGCAGTGTCCAGGGTGTCGTCGTCCAGATCATCAGGCTGGGCTTTGTCTCGGGTCGATCATCGCCCGAAAGCCCGAAACGCTCGTACACGTCGTCCGCGTCGGCGCACTCGAAGTCCACAAACACCGAAAGATCCTCGCGGTCGTAGTACTCGAGCTCAGCCTCGGCGAGCGCCGTCTCGTTGTCCACCGACCAGTGCACGGGCTTGAGCGCGCGGTACACGAGCCCTTCCCTGCAGAGATCGCCGAGAACCTCAAGCACCTCACGCTCGTAGCGGGGCTGCATCGTCAGGTACGGATCCTCGTAGTCTGCAAGCGTCAACAGCCGCTGCATCTGGCCAGCCTGAAGCTTCTGAAACTTCTCCGCGTTCTTCTGGCACTCGCGCCGGACCGCAACCCTGCGCTTGTCCTCATCGAGATCGAGCAGTTTCTTGATCTTGCCGCTCTCGACAAGCCCGGTCATCACCTTGTGCTCGATCGGCAGCCCGTGGCAATCCCAGCCCGGCACGAACGGCACGTCGTAGCCCATCACCGTCCTTGAGCGCACAACGAAGTCCTTCAGACACTTGTTCATCAGATGCCCAAGGTGGATCGACCCATTCGCATAAGGAGGCCCGTCATGGAACACAAACCGACCCTTGGGCTTCTCGCTCCCCGAGTCCCGAAGCTTCTGATACAAGCTCAGCTTGTCCCAGCGCTTGATGCTCTGGTTCTCGTTCTGCAGCAGGTTCGCCTTCATCGGGAAAGAAGTCCTGGGCAGATTCAGCGTGGACTTGTACCGGTTCTTGTCCGGTTTTGCGGCTCTCGTATCGGTCTCTGACGCGCTCATGGCGGTTCACTCCACGCGACCGGGCCAAAACGCCTCAGGGTCGCGGTTTCATACAGGTGTGTGCGATAGTAGGGGATGGTCTGACAAAGTTCGGCCATGGCCCGGCGCGATCCACTCGTGATCAGCCAAGCGATCCTGCCCCGCCTCGGTTCGATGGTGCCCGGGCAGACCCGAGCCGCGACCCTCAGCGGGGCCTGCGAATTCGCTCATCGAATTTGATCTGGCGGACTGTCATCGCACATCAGTATCGGCGCGGCAAGACCCAACGCCAAGCCAGACGGTCATTTTTGAGCCCGATTGGCCCCTTAGTTGGCCTGGTGCTCGAAAATCGAGGCTGTCCTGAGCACGAACCCGCCCTGGGCAACCAAGTGGTACGCCTGGATATGCACCTCGGTGTGCATCGCCTGAACATCGAGGACAGACAGGTTGGGCCCGGCCTCGGACTCCCATGAGAACGTCTGCGACTCGTTCTCGCGGATGTGATCTTTCATCTCTCGGTACGTCGAGAGGTAAAGATTCTCGCTTAGAGTCTCGGTCTGGACCGTCGAGAGGTACTTCACTTTGCCGGTCTCGAACGAGTGCTCGAAGTCCTTCTCACCCGCGCACGGGAACGCAGAAACCACCCCGGTCGAAGGCAGGTTGTCCTCACGATCAATCACGAGCTCGCTGGCACAGGTATCGCCCAATTCGAATCGGAGGACGTGATTCCCGGGCATGAGCCAGGATTCGAGCTCATACCGGCCGTGGTGAACCACCTTCCGGCTCCGAAGATCAAAGAGCTCCGGATGAAGCGCGCGGGCGTACAGAACGACTTGGTACGATTGAGTGCACAACTGTTTGGTTACGACGTCCATGGCTGGCTCCAGCGCCGCCCATTCCTAGCGGCATGGTTTCGGATCCGCCCAGGCTCTCGCCTGAGGGGCGCTCCGTCGCTGGCTGCCGACCGGCTTCCCTGCCGGTTCCTGACCTAAAACGGTAGCCCCCACAAGCAGCCGACTCACCCATCCCCACGAGTGGGTCAGCAACTTTTTACAGCGTCCCCATCATATTGTGCTCGCAAAAAAATGGAACCCCTGTCCTCGTACAACCCCCGTGTTTTTGCGATTCCCTGTCGTCTGCCGATAGTTGACAGCAGGAGTAAGCACACACCCCATGCAACCGACAGCCTTCCAGTTCCTGATCCTCAGCCTCACCTCGCCGAGGCTCCTGGCCCGCTCCATTCAGCACGCCCGTCGGCTTTCATCGGGAGATTCCGAGCGAGCTGTCATCGAGCTTCTTGAGATCTGCAGGAACCTGGAATCAAGACCAACCGACCCCGCGGGGCACGACCCGATCGACGAATCGATCCGCCTTGTACGTCGTGCCAGGCTTTCAAGGATGCACAAGCTCCAACGGCTCGTCGCCAGCGCCTACACCAGGCTCACGCCCGATGCCCGCTCTCGTCTGCGCGAACAGGTCGGCTCAGCGATGCCGACACTCGTCAAAATGCTCGCCCGCAGCGACACAGATCTCGCCCGCAGGTCAGCAGTCGATCTCGCGTGCGACGTCGGCCAACCGGATCTGATCCCGAGCATCCTGCCGCTTACGAATGACAAAGACGAAATGGTCGCTCAGGGCGCGCGACTCACGCTCAAGCAGCTCGCCGAGATTCTCGCCGATCTTCGGATCACGGGCGCGGTAGACAATGACGCATACGAGCACATCACCTCAGATGTCCTGTCTGCAGCGGACCGCTTTCCCGACCACCGCGTACCCGAGATCATGGACGCCGCGTTGCTGCTCCTCGATCAACGGACCTTGCGAGCACGATCGACATCAGCCAGATCCTCATGGCTCGCCGAGCGTGACGAAGCTGTCCGTATGGGGTTCCGCTCGGCACTGCGTCGCGCGTCCGGTCCCGTCGGTCGTCTCCGCGCGTGGGAGATGCTGACCGAGCCCGAGATGCGCAAGTCCGCCATCGAGTGCCTTGTTGTCGGCAATAACTCAGCCGATCTCATGGGGGTCATTGCAAAGGCCCACCTCGGCATTCGTGCCGCACGACGTGTACCCATCAAATCCCGTGTCACCAGAACGCAGTGGCCGGCACTCGTGCCCACGCCGGACGACATCGACTCGGCATCTACAGAAACCCGCAGGGGCTTGCCCCAGTGGATGGACACCATCGGCGCTGACGCCGACTCGTGTGACCTTCTGCTCGAACCCCTGCTCGTTGATCCCGACCCCGCAGCAAGGCTCGCAGCTCTCCGCCGTTCACCGGGTCCTCTAGTCCGTGATTTCGCGTTCGACACCGCAGCGCCAATTGCAAGCTCCGCTGCCCTCAGACTCGTACACATGCACACACAGCAGCTCACGACCGATCTCAGTTCCAAACTGAGCCGGAGCAAGCACCAGAACGTCCGCGACCTCGTCAAGCCCCGCAAGCTGATCAGCAGAGACGCAATCATCGCAAGACGCGAACTCGCCAACGATCGCAACCAGACCATCGAGAGCCTGCGCACCAAGCTCGCTTCGGGCGACGAACGCGAGATCAACCAAGCGGTCCATATCATCAAAAGACTCGGCGTAGCCGATGAACTCACCGACTCGCTCATCGAGACACTCGACCGTGCGTTCCGCAGCGATGACTCGCCCGCATGGCGCATCATCTCATCGGTGCTCACGATCGTGCCCGAACTCCCGCACCCATCGGTTGCCAGACTCCTCGCCGCGGCTCGTTCGCATCACGACGCGCGAGTTCGCGCCAACGCGGTTGAAGCCGAACCGAAACGCCCGAGAGGCCGCGCTTCATCCATGGTCGAAGTCCTCAGCCCAGCGTGCGATGACCAGAACCACCGCGTGAAGACCAGTGCTCTGCGTGTGCTGCTCCAGAAGGAAAGCGCACCCGAGGACACGGTCGACCGAGTGCTCTCCACATTGGGCGAAGAAGAACAGACCTCCAGAGCCGCGGCGTTGTGGCTTGTCGAGCGGAGCCTCTCCACACTTCGCCCGGTCGCGGGCAGACGCTGGTCCGATGTCGCCGCACGCGTCGCCGAGATTGCTCGATCATCGGGCGCCGACTCCGAGCGCGCACGCGCCACCCGCTGCGCACGGAGGATGCTCGCTGAGATGAAGTCTTAGGGATCAGGTCTCGTTGATCGTCAGCCCCGTCGCTTTGGCAACGTTACCCGATGCGATCTTCTCTACACCCGAACCGAGCTCGCCGATCGGATCTGGTGGCACGATCTCGACCACTTTCTCCCCAAGCTTGGCTTCTCCGTCAAGAACCCGGCGCTGGAACGTCAGACACTCCGCAAGGAGCCTGTCGAGGATCTCATGCTCTGGGATGTTCGCGACACGCTCACCCTGCACGTAGATGATCCCCTTGCGGTCACCGGCGAAGACTGCGACATCCGCGCCCTCGGCTTCGCCCGGGCCGTTCACCACACAGCCCATCACCGCGACTTTCATGGGAACCGTGATCTCGCTCGCAAGCTTCGCCCGGACGTCCTGAACGAGGGTGAACAGATCGACCTGGATCCTGCCGCACGTCGGGCACGCGATGAGTTCCACGCCCTCACGCTCACGCAGACCGAGCGAGTACAAGAGCTCAAGCCCGTCCTCGACCTCATACACAGGATCGTTCGCGTAGCTGATCCGCACCGTGTCGCCAACGCCCTGGGTCAGCAGACCAGAGAGCGCCGCGATCGATCGGATCGCGCCGGTCTCTTTCGGGCCCGCATGCGTCACGCCGAGATGCAGAGGTTCGTCGAACCGCGCCGAGACCTCCTTGTAAGCCGCGACCGTGAACGCCGCGTCCATCGACTTGCAGCTGATCGCTACGTCGAGGAAATCACGCTCGTAGAAAATCTCCATGTATTCTTCGAGCTTCGCGATGATCAGCGCAAGCAGGTGAGCGTGCTTCGCTCCGAGTGTGCCCGTCGCGCTGCTCTTCTCGAAGAACTTGCCGAGCTCTTCTTTGCGTTTCTGCTTGTCTTTGCGCTCGATGATCGAGCCTTCATTCACGCCCACCCGGATCGGGATGCCGGCGTCTCGGCACGCATCGATTACCGCGTTGACCTGGTCGCGGTCCTGGATGTTGCCCGGATTGAGCCTGATTTTGTGGACACCCGCCTCAACGGCTTCGAGTGCCCGCTTGAAGTGAAAGTGCACGTCAGCCACGATCGGCACCGAGGTCTGGTTCAGGATCTCGGAGAGCGCCTCGGTGTCCTTTCGCTCAGGCACCGCGACCCGGACGACATCCGCACCCGCCGCAGCGAGCCTGTTGATCTCGGTCACACAGCGGTCGATGTCGTAGGTGTACCCGGCGGTCATCGTCTGAACGCTGACCGGTGCAGGGGTGGTGGGTTTGCCGTCGGACCCGGGCAGCCCGCCCCCGATCAGGACGACGCCCGTTTTCTCATTTCCGACGCGGATCTGGCGGGTTGGTCTGCGTTCAAACATGGTGTGTAAGGGTAGGTTCGCCGGTCTCTCTCTGCGGATTCACAGGTCTCTTCCGACCCCGGGCCGGCTTGCGTGATACGCTCTTGAGACCTGTTCCGTTCGGATCTGACAGAGGCCTGAGCATTGATCACCTACAAGCAAATCACCAAAGATGATCCTCTCTACCCGGGTGAGTGCAGGCTCAGAGAACGCGTCCTGCTGACGCCTATCGGCTACGACATGGATCGCTTCGTCTCCGAATACCCGGGGTTTGAGGACAAGTTCGAGCACTTCGTTGCCACCACAAAGACGCCGGGCGGCGACCGAGTCGTCGGCTGCGCCCTGCTCCTGACCGACACCGATCGCTCCGGTTACGGCAAGCTCATGCAGATGGCTGTTGATCCCCAGCGCCAAGGCGAGGGCATTGGCCGGAGACTCGTCATCGAAGTCGAGAGCGCCGCTTTCGGAGACATGGGTCTCGAAGGCATCTACTGCCACGCCCAAACGTCGGCGATCAGCTTCTATGAGCGTCTCGGCTGGTCGGCAGAGGGCGACGAATTCGATGAGGCCGGCATCCCGCACCGGAAAATGGTCATCGCACGTCCGCCTGTCGATGCCGGCGAAACCCCGATACCCAGCTGGTAACCGGGGCACTCAGAGCTTTCTTTGAATAGTTCCAGTCAAGGCCGCTATACTCCCGTGTAGAAGGGACTTGTGATGCACCCACACGACCACCACTCTCTGACACGCGAGCAGGCCAAAGACATGCTCCGCCAGCACGGCCTACGCGCAACCCGGCAGCGTGAAGATGTCTACATCGCTCTCGCATCGACAAAGTGCCACAAGTCTGCCGACGAGCTCTTCGCGGAGGTCCGCGAGGATCAGCCGGGCATGAGCCTGGCAACCGTCTACAACACCCTCGAAGCCCTTGCCCAGGCAGGCCTCTGCAAGAGGCTGCCAAACCCATCTGGTGCCTCGCGTTACGACGCGGATGTCTCTGAGCACGCTCACTTTGTGACCTCAGAGGGGCGCGTGATGGATGTCCCGATGGACCTGAGCGAGCAGCTCTACGGCTCGATCGATCCGGAGATCATCAAACAGATCGAGACAAGGCTCGGTGTCAGCATCGAGGGCATCAGTCTCGAGCTGCGCGGCTCAGAACCCGCTGAATAAGCGGCTCTCAACCCGCAAGCCAATCTCTCACCTGTATCTTTCGACATCCAGTTGTCGTTCTGCCTGAAGTGCCGTCGGTTCAGGACCGATAGCCATTCCCAGCCGGGGGTTCTACCCGTGCGGGAGACACATCACATGCAGAACCACATCAACCGCCGCAAGCACGATCGCTTCACGCTCTCGCCCATGTACTCCCGTGTCACGATGAGAATGCTCGACCAGGACGAGTTCCACTTCGAGGGGCACGCCTACGACATCTCAGAGTCCGGGCTCAAGTTCGAGATGGACCGCCCGGTCGAGGTCGGATCCAACGTCATGCTCCGCATCGATCTTCCGCTGGACATCCACGGTCTGCCGCCAACCGACTCCAAGAACCGCTACATCGAGGTTCTTGCCCGAATCGCCTGGCTCGACGAGGAAGACATCGAGGTCGGACCAGCAAAGATGGCCGCCGAGTTCACGCGATTCGTCCACTTCGGTGACAAAGAGCGTCTCATCGCGACCTTCTGCACCGGCAGGTACATGCGTGCCGCCTGATTCCCGCTGACGGGTGACGACTGCCAAGGCGACCTATCGTCTGGCGCATGTTCGTCGATGAAGCCACAATCAAGGTCAAGGCTGGCAAGGGCGGCGATGGGTGCGTCTCCTTCTACAGAGCCAAGTACCAGCCCAAGGGTGGTCCCGATGGCGGTGACGGCGGCAACGGCGGATCTGTCATCGCAGTAGCCGACAACAACGTCAACACACTTGTCGAGTACCGAGGCCATCACCACTGGTCGGCGGACAACGGCGAGCAGGGAAAGTCGAGCTCAATGCACGGCGCTTCGAGCGATGATGTCGCGCTCCGTGTCCCCGCCGGCACTCTCATCTACGACGACACCACAAACGAACTGCTCTGTGATCTCGGTCCGGGCGAGACGTTCGTCGTCGCCAAGGGCGGCAAAGGCGGATTGGGCAACGAGCATTTCAAAAGCTCGACGAACCAGACCCCGCGCAAGGCAACCCCGGGCGAACAGGGCGAGCAGCGCACCGTCAGACTCCAACTCAAACTCATCGCCGACGTCGGGCTCGTGGGATTGCCAAACGCCGGCAAAAGCACGCTGCTCCAGGCGATGACGAGGGCGAACCCGAAGATCGCCGACTACCCATTCACGACGCTCAGCCCACAACTCGGGATCGCGGAGCTGGGCGGCGATCGGAAGCTTGTCATCGCCGACATTCCCGGGCTCATCGAGGGAGCCGCCGAAGGGCACGGGCTGGGCCACGACTTCCTGAAGCACATCGAACGCACGCGCGTCATCTCGCACCTCATCGAAGCAGAACCGACTGACGGTTCGTCACCGCTCGACAACTACAACAAGATCCGCGCCGAACTCGCGGCGTACTCGCCCGTCCTCGCAGAGAAACCCGAGGTCATCGTTGTGAGCAAAGCCGACCTCGTGCTCGAGGAAGATCAGCAGCAGCTCGTCCGCGAGATCCGTTCCAAGCTCCAACTCGGTCGCAACGACGAGGTCCTCGTCATCTCCAGCGCGACGCGTCAGGGTCTGAAAGAACTCCAAGAGATGCTCTGGTCGATGCTCTCGAAGAAACCCGAGCCGGGCTGGACCGAGGACGCTTAGCCTGGGTTCTGCGTGAGCAGCGCAAGCCACTCCGCGTTCCCTTTCGACTTGCTTTTGGACCGTTTCCCGCCACCGAGTATCGGCGACTTTGTCAGCCCTGCAACCTCAAAGCCGAGCGGCTTCAGCGCGTCAGCAGAAGCCTCCGCGATCGACTGCGCACGCTCATCATCGAGCACGATTTCCTCGTGCCTGGCCTCTCGATTCTGATCGCTCAGCTCGTAGTGGGGCTTGATGAGCGTGATGATCCTGCCGGTTCTGTTCAGCCACTTCTGAGCCGCGGGAATCGCCAGACGCTGAGGCGTCCAGCCCAGATCGATGACCACCAGATCAACACCCGCCCCGGGCGGCTCGGCGTGGAGCGCGTTCGTGCGCTCCATCACGGTCACGCGTGCATCGGATCGCAGCTTCCACTCCAGCTGGCCGTACGCGGTGTCAACGCAGACTACCGACGCTGCCCCGTGCTGAAGGAGGCAGTCCGTGAACCCGCCGGTCGAGCAGCCAAGATCAGCGCATGCCAGGCCTTCAACATCGATACCAAAGGTCTCGAGCGCGTGGCGCATCTTGAGCCCACCCCGGCTGACATACGGGTTGTCCGGATCTTTGGGCATGTGTCAGATCAGTCTCGGGTCGGGATGTCGTCCCGGATCGTCGCGCTGTTGCTCGGGCCGATCGGCACGCCGATGACCGCGATGCCCATCTCGTCTGCAAGGTCGAGCAGGTAGGGCTTATCGAGCATGATCACGTCACCAGCTGCCAGCGCAAGACAGCGCCCGCCGTTGTCGTAGAGGTTCTTGATCGTGTCGAGCCCGACGGTCGGCACATCGCTTCTTCTGTCGTGCCCCGCGCGGGCGCCCTTGCAGAGTGTCCAGCCCTTGGCTTTGCACAAGCCAGAGACACGCTTGATCATCCGGTCGGTGCCCTCGACAGCCTCGACAGCGATCACGTCCCTGTCTCGGACGGCTATAGCCTGTCCGATGTCCAGCCGCAGTGTTTCCGTCAGCAGGGGCCAGACGAACTGAATATCAGCCATCTGGTCAGCTGTTGGTTTGCGCCTTGTCATGACGCCGCTGGTTGCCAGTTGATTCCCAATGGACATGGTCGAATCGATCAGCGCCACCCCGCTCCGGTCAAGTTCGTCGGCGACCGCCCTCAGCAGGGCGTGCGAGCGCCGATCGTGCCTGAGCTTACGGTACCAGATCACCAGCGTCCTGAAATCGGGTGTACTCCGGATCAGCTTCAGCGGGTCGTGATGGATCCGGGCTTTATCGACGTTGCCCACCATGATCGCGTGATGAACACCAAGTTTCCGCAAGGCCCTGCCCCAGCCGCCGACCCTCAAGAGTCCGACGTTCCGGAACGAATCGCACAGCAGAGGCAGCTCGGGGTCGTACATTCCTGAAAGGCCTAGCCCGTGGACCGGGTGACCCGCTTCGCGCAATCCCTCGGCGACCAGCGTTGGCAGTCGGCCGCCCCCAGCGATGAGACCGATCGCCGTCGGTGGGGGCGGAGGGTCAGGCAGGATGGTCAATGGTGATGTCATGTCGCGGTGCACAGTACGGCTCGTGCTTCAGGATTCTAGATCGGTCGGCCTCGGCGCAATGCACCAAAGCGGACACAACCCTAACTTGGAGTTGGGCTTCGCTGGGGCAAACCTGACCCCGAGGCCGATACCCGACTTTGGATGAGTACCTCTCAGCGATCCTCCGAACAACCGACAGGCCAGGCGAGGCCATATCTCCGCATCTATTTCCGATGCGCGAACCAGTACATCCGTGTCTATCGAAGGCCTGAAGATCCCGAATACTGCGCCAGATGCCCGACCTGCGGCATGACGAAGACATTCCGCGTCGGGCGGAGCGGGACCGCCCAGCGGTTCTTCGAGTTGTCGTGCAAGTAGCAGACGTAGACTCGATCCGTGAGTGCAACACAACCATTTACAATCCCACGCATGACCGGCCGGTGCGCCGCCACGGGCGATGAACTCGTCCCGGGCCAGACCATGGTCGTTGTTCTGCTCGAGCGTCTGGAGGATGAGGAGCTCGACAGACTCGATTTCTCACTCGACGCATGGCACGAGGGCGCTCGACCCGAATCAGATAGGCACGTCTTCGCCACGTGGAAGACCGAAGTCCCAGAGCCCGGCAAGAAGCAGGATGCGCTCATCAGCGCCGACGGCATGGCCGACCTGTTCGAGCAGCTCGAGGGCACCGAGGACCCTCGCCGCCTTGCCTTCCGTTACGTCCTGGCACTGATGCTCATGCGTAAGCGATTGCTGGAGTACGTTGGCACTGAGGGAAACGACCTGCTTGTTCTACCCAAGGGCGCCGAGGAAGGCACCGAGCCCACGCGTGTTCATGACCCTCAGGCAGCGGGTGAACTCGATGAGGCGGCTCTGTCCCAGCTCGCCGAACAGGTTGAACAAGTCCTGGACAATCCCGATGGCTAAGCGGCACTACTTTCTCTTTCTCGGGCTCCTCACTGTTCTCGTGGTCGGTTGTCAGGCGAGACCGACTTCCCTGAATGATGACCCGCCCGAGCCCTTGCCCAGTTACGAGGATGTGCAGGCGCGTGCTCAAGAACGCATCGGTTCTCTCGATCGATTCTGGGCGGTCGCTTCGGTCGGGCTCAGGTTCAAAGACGCCGAGGGCGACAGCCGGCGCGAACAGGGCGAGGGCCACTTCCAGATCGTCAAGCCCTCGAGTGTGGCGCTCACCGTCGGCAAGCTGGGCGAGACGTATCTCCTGCTCGGCTGCGACGACGACAGGTTCTGGTGGATCGAACGATTGGAAGAACGTGTCGCGTACGTCGGCGATCAGGACGGCGCGCGCGATCTGGCTACCGCGAGGGTCGGGGTGCCAGTCCTCCCGACAGACCTTCTCAAGCTCGCAGACCTGAACGCCTGGCCCGAGCCAGACTCACCCGAGGCGGGGACCGTGATCGAAATCGAGCGGGACGACCTGGACGCGTCGAAGATATTCGCTGTCAAATTCGATGAGGGCGACCGGTCACGTGTGGTGTACCTAACCAGGCTCGCTTACGAACCGGTTGGTGTGGATCTGGTGACCGAGACCGGCGACATCGCTGCGCGTTCTCAGCTGCTCGGTTTCGAGCGTGTGCTCAACCGGATTGACCCGTTGAATCACCAGCGCGTGCCGAGCCGGATTCTCGTCGATGTGCCAAGCGCCGAGTCACGCATCGAGCTCTCGCTCAGCAGGATGGAAATATCGAATCGGAGGCCCAGAGCACTGGTGTTCGATTTCGATGAGTTGATCAAGCGTTTCCGAATCGACTCAGTTGTTCCTCTTGAGGACATCGAACTCGGAGCGGGCAAGTGATGTGCAAGCTCTTAACACTACTGTTAGCGCTCTGCGCCGCGGCTAGCGCCAATGCGCAGCTCCCGGCAGCATCTGGGACCGACGAACAGAGCCATGGCTGGCTGATCGCGCAGGTCCCCGGCGAGGAGTCTGCGACGCTCGTGCACGTCCCCCCGCGCACACCTTCTACTTTGGCCACTCCTTCGGTAGCAGGCAGACTCAAAGCCGCGGCTTCACTCAGCGAGGCACCGATCCAGCTCGCCGCAGACGGCGCCACTGTGTTCATCATCTTCGATAAGGACGAGGGTGAGTCGTTCGAGGTTGCACAACTCACCGCGATCCCAACCGGCATCCAGGACAACTGGGTGCGCGAACCAAGAGACCGGCTCAGGTTCCTGCCTTCGATCGAAAACGCCGACACGGTGCTCGGATTCGTAGCCGCAGATGGCAAACCCACCGCGTTGGTTGAATCAGGTCAATCCAAACAGTTGCTCACGCTCGAGGCGGGCGAATGGACAGAAAGCAGCAGCCCTGCGCTCCTCACAGATTCGACGGTTGTGCTCGTCTGCTCCGAACCAAAGCGGTTGCACATCGTTGAACGTTCAGCGGATCGCCTCCTCATCAACACACTGTCGGACGATACGTGGCAAAGCGTTGATCTGACCGACGCGGTGCCCTTTCCGTTAGAGATGGTTCAGCCGGTGGGGGTGTACTGCAGCGAGCTCGTCTGTATTGTCCCCACAGAGACTCGGCACGAGATCTGGTCGCTGGGTGTGCAAGGCGCAGTGAAGCTTGGCATGATTGATCCGCCAGGTTCAACTCTCGCTGCAACGATCTTGCACAGCACAGGCCGCCTCGTGCTCGCGTGGACCAACGCCGATGAGCGAACGGGCGAGGTCGAATCAGGATTGCCAGCGCCCAGGGAAGTGTCGAACCCAATCCGCAGGGTGATCGAATTCAGTCTGATAGAAGGACGAACCGTGTACGCAGGGCGTGCCGTGGTCAGTTCACCAGTGAAGCAGTCCGAGTTCCGCAATCTCGCGTTCCTGATGATGCTCCTGATGGGGCTCGTGCTGCTCGTCGTGCTCCGGCCTCCAGCCGAAGGCGCAGTGGTTTCCCTCCCGCCCGGTCTTGCGATCGCAGGACCCGGGCGACGGACTCTGGCAACGCTCCTGGATGGGCTGCTCGGGGTCGTGATCGTCGCAAGAGTGATGGACCTGACCGTGCTCGAAGTGCTCGGACCATTCGCAGTCCCCGCCACAGGTCGGCTCGACATCGGCCCGCTGCTTGTCGCGCTGCTCATCAACGTGTTCCACTGCTCAGTCGGGGAAGCCGTGTTCGGCCGATCGATTGGCAAGTCGTTCATGGGTCTGATCGTGGCTCGAGTCGATGCATCGTCTGCGGGCCTGCCCGAGGGCCAGTTCAGGCCTCCGGCGCCGTTCCGATCGCTCGGGCGGAACCTGATCAAGTGGCTCCTCCCGCCGGTCGCGATGCTCGCACTCTCCGACCCGGGCGGTCGTCATCGTGGAGATCTGCTGGCTCAGACAGCAGTCTTGTGCCGGGCGAACCCACCGTTATCGGACGCTTGACAGTTCTCAGTTGCTGCTATCGGCGATTTCTGCGCGTCTGCGGTCAAGCTTGCGCAACCGACATCCCGATAACCGGCTTACGGACGCCGCGCAAAGAGAAGCGCTGCCCGGCTGGAGTGCGCCGTGTCGGAAGAGATCGTGGACATCGAGATCAACCCCAACAAACGCTCCTGGCGTGAGTTGTGGCAGATTCCAACGCTCGGAGTCGCAGCGCTGCTGCTGCTCACAGGGCTCATCGGTGTCATCCTCACACGCCCCGAGCCAGACATCGACGGCATGATCAAAGCCGCGGAGGCAAGGATCACCAAGGCCGAACACGCCGAGGCACTTGAGATTCTCAACGGCAAGATCCGCCAGCATGTCGATGCGCCCTTCATCACAGAGGACCAGCTCCAGTCGTTCCACCTGCTTCGTGCCCGCGCGGTCGGCAAGGGCCAACGCGAGCTCGGGATCAACGACCAGTCCAACCACGAATCAGTGCTGAATGAGTACGAGGCCGCCGAGCAAGCTGGCGCTGAGCTGACGATCGATGACCACGTGCTCAGGCTCGAGTCGATTCTCGAATTGGGACAGTTCGACGAGGCCGTGACGAAGCTGGCCGAAATCGGCGACGAGCACTCCGCTGAGCGGATCAGGATTCGCAAGGAGATCATCGAGCGGGCGCTTGGTGATCGCATTCCGAGGAATGAGCTCGCTGAGGCACAGCTCTTAGAACTCACCCAGGACACAATGCTCGGTGTCGATGACCGATGCTGGGCCGCCGCTCGCCGCGCACAGATGCAGCTCAATCAGGGCTTTATCGACGAAGCGATCACCGGGATCCTGCGTGAGATGCCTCGCATTGCATCAGCCCAGCCCCACGCGCGGGGTGAGCTGTTTACCTTGCTCGGTCGGGGTTATATGGAGATCGGGGCGGTCTCTGAAGCTCGCAAGCAGCTCGAACGCGCAACAGAGCTGATCGAATCGGATGATGACCTGTTCGCCGAGACCCTGCTGCAGCTTGGCATGTCGCTCGAGCAGACGGGTGAGATGGAGCTCGCGCTAGATCAATTTGACGTGATCACACAGGACTACGCGGGATCAGACGCTTATCTCCCGGCGCTCCTCTCTCGAGGCGACGTGCTCAGCGCGATCACAGAGACTGACCCGGCACTTATCAGCAAAGAGGAAGCGATCGGCGCATATGTCCGATTCGTCGATGAGGCGACCGGCAAGGCGTCCGCGGTGCTCTTGGACAAAGCCGTCAAGAGCCTCCTCAGGCGAGCAGAGGAGCAGTTTGTCAAGAACGATCTCGTCGCCTCGTCTCAGTACGCGCAGCTCGCTGAGGACATCCACGGTCTGAACGACACGCCGACCGAGGTCCTGCTCTCGCAGGCCAGGATCAGTCGCGCGATGGCCGACGAGATGCTCGCCGGCGCCATCGAAGGCGAGTCGCACGTGATCGATCTCGCGGACGCCGACCCGGTAACACGCGCACAGACGCAGCGCTACTACGTCCGTGCAGCCGATTACTACCGCAGGCACGCGGACCGGCTCGCGGGGACCGATGACGATTCTGGCTACGCGCAGAGCCTCTGGGCCGCAGCGGACGCGTTCGATCGTGGCGGCGATATTGCTGAAGCGATCGCGGGATTTACAGAATTCTCGCAGTCGATCACCGACGATCCGCGAGTACCCGAGGCGATCTACAGGCTCGCTCGCGCTTACCAGGCATCGGGGAACTATCCGTACGCCTCTGAGCGATTCGAGGCTTTGCTGACAGCATCGCACAGCGAAGACCAGACGATCAATGTCGGACCGTTCGCGGTGATGAGCTATGTCCCGCTCGCGCAGGTGTACCTCGCGGATCTTGATGAATCCAACAACGAACGTGCAGAGGAGCTCCTTGATATCGTCATCAGCGGTGAGCTCGGCGACATTGATACAACCGCCTACGCGATGGCGCTCGCATCGATCGGGCAGGTGCACTACCTCAAGGGCGACTACCCGAAAGCCATCGAGAGCCTGACTGAGGCGCTGGCGCGCAACCCCGACCCCCGCGAGATGTACCGGCTCAAGTTCCTGCTCGCCGACGCGAGGAGGCTCGAGTCCGAGAGCATCAGCGAGACGCTCTCAACCGGTTCGGTCGCACCCTCAGTCGCACGCGAGCTGATCGAGAAACAGAGCGAGCACCTCAGGATCGCAGCCGGCATGTTTGCCGAGGTCCGTGACGGTCTCGAAACCGTCGACCCACGTCGCCGAACCGCACTCGAGCAGATGTATCTCCGCAACAGCTACTTCTATGTGGGCGACTGCGCGTTCGATCTGGGCGAATACGAGAGCGCGATCCGGTCGTATTCCATCGCCAAAGACAGGTACGCCGACGACGCTGCGTCGCTGGTAGCGATGGTGCAGATTTTCAACTCGTACTTCGAACTGGGCGATCTCGAACGGGCGCGTACCGCAAGCGAGCGGGCGAGGCGTTTCTACGAGACGCTGCCTCCCGAGGCATGGGAAGACAGATCGCTCCCTATGACACAGGCAGACTGGGAACGGTGGCTCGATTCGAGCTACGAACTCGCCTCCATGCGGACTGAGGATATAGGCGGGTAAACGCAGATGAGGACGGCGGAGTCCGTCCGGGAAGGGTCAAGGATGACCGGGATCGAATCGAACGACAGCCTGAACCTTGTCGCGCTCGTTGATGAGCAGCTCGAACTCTACAAAGAGCTCGATGCACTCAGCATGCGCCAGCACGAACTCGTCGAGTCCGAGGACACCGACGGGCTTCTGAAAGTGCTCGGCCAGCGGCAGGAGCTGATCAAAAGCATCACAGACTCTGCGACGCGGATGGCGCCGTACCGTGCGCGCTGGGATGACCATGTCCGCGAGCTCAAGGAGCCGATGCGTGACAGGCTTCGTCAAGGGCTCGACAACCTCTCCGCAGTGATGCAGGCGATCGCCGAGCGAGACGAATCGGACAGAGTGGCTATGGAGACCCGCCGAGATGCTGTCAAGGGACAGCTCGGCGGAGTCAAGCGTGGGACCGCCGCGGTTTCTGCGTATGGCGGCGCATCGCAGTCGCGTGGTCCCCGTTACCAGGACAGGAAGGCGTAACGCGTGACGGAAGCTGCCCAGACAATCGAGGCCGCCGCGGGGACACTCAGCGCCGCTGAATTGGGCGAAGTGTTCAGCGCCTTCAACGACGTCACGACCCGGCTTCAGGAGACGCACGAGCGTCTGACGAGCGAGGTTGTGCGTCTTAAGGGCGAGCTGCGTCGCGCAAATGACGAGCTCGATCGCTCAAGACGTCTCGCGGCGCTCGGTGAGATGGCTGCGGGTATCGCCCACGAAGTCCGCAACCCACTCGGCTCTATCGGGCTGTATGCAGAGATGTTGATCGCTGATCTCGATGACCGTGCAGCGGAACGCGAGACAGCTGAAAAGATAAGGCGTGCGGTCACCGGGCTCGACGCAGTAGTGGGGGACGTGCTGACGTTCAGCAGATCTATG
>WUAK01000071.1 GCA_009827205.1 Phycisphaeraceae bacterium
AGGCTCGACTGCGCGACGATGCTCGAGTCTGTCGAGAGCCGGACACCCTTTGCCGATCGTGAAGTACTCACTGTCGCGCTCTCTGTGCCCGTCGATCAGAATTACGATCCGAACGCGGAACCAGTTGCGCTCCGTACGAAGCGCGCTCTGCGCGAAGCGTTCCAAGGGCGTGTCAGTGATACCGTCATCGACCGCGAGAAAGCGAGCTTCCCGCTCCCGTTCCAGTCCTGGATCGCTGACGCTACCGATCTGCTCAAGACATCGAGCTTTGCGCGTCAGTTCTTCACACCGGCAGCGATCCACACCGTTGCCGCAGACCCGACTGGGCTCTGGAACCTCGCCTGGCCCATGATGAACCTTGCGATCTGGGGTGACCGGTGGTGGGGCCGTTCTGGCGCAAGGCTGATGGATGCCAAGCCCACCACTGGTCTTACTTTAGTCAACTAGCCCACGGCCCGGTCAGTCCTCGGCACCGAACTCAAGAGCCGCTTGGTGTACTCGTGGTTCGGCTCATACAGAATCTGGTCCCGCTCGCCCTCTTCAACCATCTGCCCCTTGTACATCACCGCGATCCGCTCGCACATGTGCCTGACAACGGCCATGTCGTGGCTGATGAACAAGTAACTCAGATTGAACTCGCGCTGCAGATCTCGTAGAAGGTTGATGATCTGGCTCTGGATCGAGACATCCAGCGCCGACGTCGGCTCATCGCACACAATGAACTTGGGCTTGACCGCCAGGGCCCGAGCGATGCCGATGCGCTGCTTCTGGCCGCCCGAAAACTCGTGCGGGTACCGCTCTGCCGCGGACGCCGGCATGCCGCAGCGTTCTAGCAACTCGCCAACCTGCTTGTCCATGTCTCGGCCTTTGGCCAACCCGTGGATCTGCAGCGGCTCAGCGATGATCTCCCTGATCCGCATCCTCGGATTGAGCGAGCCAGAAGGATCCTGGAAGATGATCTGCATTTCTTGCCGAAGCTTGCGCAGTTCGCCCGCGCTCGCAGCCAGAACGTCGGTTCCCTTATATGTCACGGTTCCCGAAGTCGCTGGGATTAGCCGGAGCATGGCCCGACCGATCGTGGTCTTGCCCGAGCCCGATTCACCGACGACACCGAGTGTCTGACCAGGACCGATATCAAAGCTGACACCATCGACGGCCTTCACCGTCCTCGCTTCACCACCCAAGAGCCCGCCGCCAGAGTGGAAGTGCACCTTCAGGTCGCGGACGCTGATGATCGGCTCGCGGTCGGCTGTCGTCATGGGCCCAGTGTAGAGCAATCGCCCTACACGGGTGGGGGCGAGGCATACAACCGAGCCATCTTGACGCCCGCGGGCAGCCGCCTACACTTGCCGTCTACCGGGCAGGTAGCTCAGTTGGTAGAGCACGGCATTGAAAATGCCGGTGTCGGCGGTTCAAGTCCGCCTCTGCCCATTCATTACTTTCTTCATGGCTCTCAAGAAGCTATCCATCTTCTACATAAGGCCAACATTCCCAGAATTCTAATCGCAATGCCGTGAGCAACAGGTTTGTGGGACAACGCAGTTGTTACGGGAGCGCATTGTGCTCTTGGCTTACTCCAAGTTCCCAGAGAGATTGGCCCTTTAAACCAACTCCGGATCAGTCATGATCTCGATCGTTGACGGCCCCCCTGTGTGCGCCAGTGCTCGTTGCATCGATTCTTCAAGTTCGCTCGCTCGATCAACACGGATCCCGAGTCCGCCGCAGCTGGTCACGAACTCGGCGATATCAGGGTTGACAAGATCCGTGTGCCAGACCTCCCAGTCTCCTGCACGCTGTTCCTTGGTGATCTTCCCGAGTTGATCGTTTCGTAGCAGGATGTGTGTAAGCTGCATGCCGTGCTTCACAGCGGTCGTGACTTCCCACGGGTACTGCCCGAATCCGCCGTCCCCCGTCACAACAACTACTGGGCGGTCTGCAAAGCGCTTCCAGAACGGATCGCTCGAAACGGTGTGTGCACGCGTCGCGCTCCAGGCACCTAGTGCCGCCGGGTAGCCAAACCCGATCGACCCGAGATAGCCCGACATCAAGACGGCTTGCTTGCCACTCGCCTCGAAGTACCGACCGAAGCTATATGTGTTGTTGCCGACATCGACACAGATGATCGCGTCCTCGGGGACGAGTTTGTTCATCGCAGCAAAGACAGCTGCCGAGTTGATGCCATTGCCCCGATCGTCTCGAAGCCTGCTTTCTTTTTCGCGACGCCAGATCGCCCATCTGGATGCGATTTCATCCGTGTGATCAACTGAGTTGAAGTCTTCAGCAAGTGACTCGCGCAGGAGCTTGGTCGTGACGCCAATCTCACCCCAGACAGGGACATCGACGCCGTGGAACTTCCCGAGTTGCATTCGGTCAGTATCAACCTGGATTGTTGGCTTCTTAGGCGTGATGCCTGTGTGATTGCTGAAAGAAGCACCCAAGACGAGCAGCACATCAGACTCGTTCATGAACCAACTTGCGATTGGTGTGCCAGACCTACCAAGAACACCGCATCCCAGAGGGTGTCCCCCGTTGATGGCTGCCACTTGATCTCCAATGAGTCCTTTGCCCTTGAATGTCGTGAGCACTGGGCACTTCAAGTGCTCAGCGAGTCTGATCACCTCTTCCATCTCAAAGCGTGCACCGTGTCCAACGATGATGACAGGCCGCTTCGCCTCGCGGAGCAGTTCCGTCGCGGCCTGAAGGGGTTCAGGTGCTGGGCTGATCCGCTGGTCTGCCAGTCGGCCTTCCGGCTTTCCAGCAAGTTGGTCATCGCCCGCTGGTAACGTCTGCACATCGTCAGGGAAAATGACGTGAGACACAGCCCGTTCAACGACAGCGGTCTTGATTGCCAGTGACATCAACTCAGCGTGGTTCGAACCAGGAAGGCACAGGTGACTAAATTCGGCTACGGATGAAAACGCATCTTTGAGTGGTAGTTCCTGGAATGCGCCTGGGCCAAAGACTTGCTGATTGACTTGGCCAGTCAGTGCAAGCAACGGGGCGCGATCCACCTTTGCGTCCCAGCAACCTGTGAGTAGATTCGTCGCACCCGGTCCTGCAATTGTGAGACAGGCCGCAGGGCGACCGGTGAGCTTGCCAAAAGCCGATGCCGCAAAGGCCGCCGCTCCTTCGTGCCTGATGCCGATGTACCCAATCTCACCCGCAAGTTCCCGACGCCTCAGGGCGTCGGCCAATCCGAGGTTTGAATGGCCGACCATCCCAAAGACATGCGTGACGCCCCATTCGACGAGCGTTTCAGCCATGACATCGGTCACGGTTCGCTGGTGCTGTGGCTCTTCCTCAAGCCCTATGTAGATTCCATCAGCGCGCTCATCAACAGGAAATGTCTCGATGCCCTCGTCTTCGAAAGCGCCTGGAGATCGGCCGGTGGTTGGGTCGAAGTCCCACCCGTGCCACGGGCAACGAAGGTAGCAGTCACCCGATTCGTTGCACTCGATTGAACCCTCACCAAGAGGCCCGCCTTGGTGTGGGCATCTGTTGTCGAGTGCCGCGTAAGTACCCTTGTGGTGTGTGAGACATATCTGTTTGACAGAGTCTCCCCGCTCGATCGAAACGGTCATCACACGCCCGTCTGGGAGCTCGTCGGTTGCTGCAACCCGGTGCCAACTGAGTTGATCTTTTTGTTCAGACATAGTGAGGCCCTTTCTTCAAGCCCAGACTAACTCATCGGAGCCAGGGTAGCTTGGCTGCATCTGCTTCGATCGAGGACGCTGGTTTCAAGCCTCAGGGCAGAATCCAGACTTCTTTGTATCTACCACCAAGATCCAGTCGATCTTCCATGAGAGCGTCCGGCACCAAGAAAGTCAGCTCGGCTTCACATCCGAGACCGATCGAGTTCGAGGCGTGAGAACGGAGAATCCCGATGAGCAAGGAGAGCCCAGCAGCGAAGAAGGACCCCTCCAATTGGTTCGACGAGATCATCCGACCCGGAGAGGATGAGGTTGTCTCCTTCCAGATCTCCGAGAGTTATCTCGGTGCACCGATCAAGCTGCCAATACACATCTGGCGCGGAGAACGCAAAGGACCAACGGTGCTTGTCACCGCTGCAATCCACGGCGACGAACTCAACGGTACAGGAACCATTCGGCACATCATCAGTGAACAGCCGTTTGATCTCGAGGCCGGCACGCTCGTCCTCGTACCTGTTGTGAATCTCATCGGATTTCAAAGCCGCTCACGATTGCTCCCCGACGGTCACGATCTGAACCGCCACTTCCCGGGCAGTCCAGATGGCGGCACAGCGAGCCGGATCGCTCACTGCTTCTTCGAGCAAGTAGTAAAGCGGAGCGATTACTGCATCGATCTGCACACAACTGCAGCCGGGCGAGCGGCCTTTCCGTGTGTCCGAGCCGACATGTCGAACGAGAAGGTCGCCGGAATTGCCAGATCGGTCGGCACAGAGTTCATCATCGACTGCAAGGCCCCGAAAGGCACGCTGAGGACATCAGCAAGCAACATCGGGTGTGCCACGATTCTCTTTGAAGCCGGCGAAGCCTTGAAACTCGACTCAGACGTGCTCGAGTACACATTACTCGGTATTGAAAGCTGCCTCATTCACTTGCGTATGGTCAGCGGAAAGGTGAAAAAGCCTGCGTATCACATCGAAACGAGTGAGACGCAGTGGGTTCGCACCACCAAGGGCGGCTTCCTCGACTTTCATGTCGCGCCCGGTGATCTCGTCAAGCAAGGTGAGCCCATCGCGACCAGCACCGACCTTGTGGGAGACGACCCGCACCCGATCAAAGCTCCCCGCGATGGCTTCGTGCTCGGTATGACAACACTCCCGACGGTCGCACCGGGAGACGCGGTGTGTCATCTCGCGTATCCCAGCAGGAACGAACTGAGGAAAATTGCACGAGCTTGCGAACGTTTGTCAGAGGAGTCACTGCACGAGCGGATGCGCAACGACCTGGCGCGCGGGACGGTGATGACAGAAAGCACCAATGATGTTGAGGGTTAAACGAATTGCCCGTGATGTGCCCTAGTGAGGCACTTCTTTCACGGCATTCCGGTTCCAAGCCGGCACTCGGACCACGATCGGTCCGTCGCCCTCGATCTCGCACTGGCAGCTCAGCCGGCTGTTCCGCTGAAGACCTGGAGCCTCCTCGACCCGGTCATCCTCGGCCTCGGTCGCTTCACTCAACTCGTCCATGCCCTGTTCGATATAAACATGGCACGTCGAGCAGGCACATACCGCTCCGCAAGCGTGCTCGATGTTGATCCCGTTCTCTACTGCGACCTCGAGCAGGTGTTCGCCCTTGGAGGCCATCAGCTCGATCGTGTCTTTGTCCTCGCCCGTGAGGGATTCGGGGTCCTCGAGCTTGTAGGTGACTTTCACGACTTTGGGGCCGTGCTCGTGATCTGAGTGTCGCAGGTGCATCGTGCTCTCCAGGGCCTCTTGTTTGGAACCCCTCTAATATAGAACCCCGCAGACACCGACGTCCACAACCCGCCCGCTCAATAGCCTCCCGCCGCCACCCATGCCGATAGTGTTGATCCGATGACCGCCACGACCACAACTCACGAGGCTTCCGGCAGGCCGCTGCTATCAGTCGTCGCGCCGGCTCACAACGAAGAAGACAACGTTGTCCCGCTCGTAGAGCAACTCGAGTCTGCATTAGCAGGCATTGATTTCGAGGTACTCATCATCGACGACGCCTCGGCAGACCAGACAGCCGAGCGCACGCGTGAGCTGCAGCAGTCCCGCCCATGGCTCAGGCTGATCTCGCTCGGCAAGCCTCAAGCCGGCGGAGGCAACGGGCAGTCCTTCGCATTCAAGGCGGGCTTTCAGGCTGCTCGTGGCGAACTCATTGGCTCCCTCGACGCCGATCTGCAGAACGACCCCAAGGACTTTCCAAGACTCCTCGATGAGCTCAAGAGGACAGACGCCGACTTTGTCCAGGGTGACCGATCCGCGGCGCGCCAGCAGGGTGATGCCTGGATCCGCCGATTCACCTCTGGAGTGGGCCGATGGTTCAGACGGATGATCCTGGGCGACACCATCCGCGACACGGGGTGCTCGCTCAGAGTGATGAAACGAGAGATCGCAGTCCAGCTCCCGCTTGAGTACAAGGGCATGCACCGCTTTATCCCGGTAACCGCTCGGCAGCTTGGCTACACCGTTGTCGAGCTCTCGGTCTCGCACAGAGCACGCCACGCGGGCGAGCCTAAATACGGCATGGGCATCACCAAGCGTGCAATCCCTGGACTTATCGATTGCTTCGCTGTGAGATGGATGCGCTCGCGCCGACGCGCGAGCATCGCGGTGACAGAAGACCAGCCTAAGCCAGCGGAGATGTCTTCTTGAAGTCCGGACCGATCATCGCGATGGTCGCGCTCATAATCGTGGGCATGTGGCTCGTCCTCCAGCCCGCGCTCTCGCGCGAGGCGTACGACTACGAAGTGCGTGTGGGGTCAACTGAGCTCCGCATCAACAAGACCGACAACGGTTACCGCTTCGTTTCTCCACAAAGCCTCGCTGAGCGAGGCGAGGTCTCAGCAGACGAGCGTGACCGGATCATCGAAGAACATGTAGAGGCGTGGAATGCAAGGCCCGGATTCGAGCGCAGGCTCATGGGGTTCTTCAACATCACCCACTGGATCAACTTTGGCTGGGTCGCGATCGGCCTCATCGGCCAGGCGGCGTTCTTCGGCAGGATGTTTGTCCAGTGGGTCGTCAGCGAGAAGAGCAGGCAGAGCCAGGTCCCCGAGATCTTCTGGTGGTTCAGCCTGCTTGGCGGAGCTTTCCTGTTCACCTATTTCGTGTGGCGGGTCGACGTCGTTGGGGTCCTGGGCCAATCAACAGGGATCGTGATCTACGCACGGAATCTGCGCCTGATTCACAAGCAGAAACGTCGCTCTGGCCGACAGTTAGGAGGAGATACCAACGCCGGAGGCGCCCCCGATGAACGTCCTGCTTGATGAGAACCCGATCGATGTCCAGGACGAGACCCTCGCCGGCGCCATGAGCGCCGCGGTCGAAGCCGCCGAGAAGCAGGGACGCACCATCATCGAGGTTGTTCTCGACGGACAGCCCGTCCGCGGCGAGGCCCTCGAGAACGTCTCGACCGATCCAATCCCCGGGTCGAACGTCGAGTTTGTCTCAGCTGACCCGATCGCACTCGTGCAGCAGTCGCTTTTCGACGCTTCACAGGCCCTCGCCGCGACCCAGCGTGCACACTCCGATATCGCCGACATGCTTCAGGGCGGCGAAGATGTCCCCAAGGCCATGAACAAGCTGGGCGAGACGCTCAACGTCTGGCAGGGCGCTCAGGACGTGCTGGCCCGCGGCTACGCCCTGCTCAACATCGACCCGGCAATGATCAGCCTCCCCGAAGACATCGCCGACGGCAAGCCCGTGACCGCGCTCTTCCAGGAGCTGGGCGAACAGCTCCGCGAAGTCCGCCGGAGCATCGAGGACCACGATCTCGCAGCTCTGGCCGACGCCATCGGGTACGAACTCGAGCCGCTCGCGGGCGAGTGGGCGAAGGTGCTCGCGTTCGCCGCCGAAACTCTCGTGAAGCCTTGATTCCCCGATTCCGAACAACCCGGACGGGACGTACAGTCAATGAGCGTGATGAGCGAAACACGGGCAATGCATCAGATTGATGAGATCATGGAGAAGGCCAGCGGCCTGCTCGCTGCCATGCGCCCACACGAGTGCGAGCAACTCTCGCTCCGTGCATTGGACATCGCACTCAAGCAGAAAGACTGGGACCGCCTCGCCCGCATCGTCATGCCGCTCCAGGAAGCACGCAGGCTCCGTAGGCAGGAAGCTGCCGATGCTGGCAAGGTAAGGCTGATCGACACCCAGACTCAACTCCGCGCCAAGCCCGAGCCAGGCTGCTACCTGATCCAGCCCCCGCTGATCGCTGCCGAAGCCCGGGCGTTCCGTGAATCGGCGCTCCGCAGGGGTATTGATGTGTTCGTCATGACCCGCGAGCCGATGGCTCGTGACGGCAAGTGGCCCATCGTCGCCGTCGGTGCACTCTCGGTCCGAACCAAAGTCGATCCACCCGAGGGTGTCGAGCAGCGTGATTCTGGAGTTACCCGCGACGAGGTCACGAAGCCCATCAGTGTCTCATGGTTCGAGGCGGCAGCAGAAGCGCTCGGCGACGCGGCCATCGCGAGCGTCGATCCCGACGAACCCGCAGCGCACCGCGTCGAGGACCTGATCGAACGCCTCGACGCATTCCCGGAACACGAGAAGATCCACCAGGCGCTCGAACGCGCCGCCGAGGAAGCCCTCACCGAGCCTGCACCCAAACACGAACGTCGACGCGGCCTCGACGACACCACGACGTTCTGATCAATCCCTCAACACAAGCACCAGCTTGCCGCATTCAGGGCATTTGCTCTCTGCGCTCGATCCGGAGTCAGCGGGTGCGAAGCTCTCCATTGAGTAGCCGCAGGACCAGCAGCAACATGTATTCATGCGAGCACCGAGTCGGCTTTCGCGTTTTCCGGAAACAACACAGCCTGTAATGAATGCAGCTGGAGACATGAAGCAGGCACTGCGCGATATGACTGAAAAACCTGGAAAGCTGTTGAGAGGTTCGTAAACGAGCAGCGGGGGAGTAAAGTAGAGTAAGCTGAAGGAAACTGCGACACCTATAAACACAGGCAGCCAAAGCTGTCGGCGAACTTCTTGAATTGCAGCTTTGGGTACTTTGCTTCGTATTGATTCTGTTTTGAATTTCATCAAACGGGATTTGGAAGTTAGTTCCAGCTCATCCCCTTGGGCCATTCCTCCGGCCTCTGATGCCTCGCGAGCCTGAGCATTTTGCTCGTTTTCTCGAGTTCCTTGCGGATGATCTCAGACCTCGCCTCTGGGTTGCCCTCTTCGAGCAGCTTGTAGCTGAGATCCGCATCATCAAAGAGCGTGAACGAGATCAATTCGAGCAGCGTCGGGGTCGAGATCCGCTCATCGCGCACGTAGTCCAGCAGATCGTCCGCCGCCTCGAACCCTGAAAGCTCTCCCTCGCTCAATTCACTCTCGACCCACTCTCGCATCGGCAGCATCACTGTCTCGTCGGGTTCTTTGTCCTCGACCGGTTCCAGGTACACCTCCCGGTACAGACGTGTGCCGTCCTCAGGCAGCTCTTTCGAGATCTTCGCCCGGCACACACCCTGCAGCAGGATCTCAAACCGCCCGCCGCTGAGTGTTTCGTGCTGCATGATCTGTCCCACGCACACCGCGGTTCGTATCGGAGGCCTTCCCGAGTAGGGCTCACCGGCTGAGTCCTTTGCAAGAACACCCATCGCGATCTGGCCCGCTCCGTCGAGAGCGTGCGAGATCATCTGGACATAACGATCCTCAAAGATGTGCAGCGGGATCACCTGCTGGGGGATCAACACAGCCTGTCCGAGCGGGAAGACCGCCATGGGCTTGCCGAAGTTGACGCGCACCGACTGCTCGTAGTTCATACACCGAGTGTACCAGCTTCGCCGGCCTGTCCAACACGTCCCGGATCAGGCGAGCGGGTCTGGTCTGTAGATCTTCGTATCAAGAGCCCATTGTCTCTGAGTGAAGTTGCCACCCAGATCAAACTGCGCATCGCGGTCAGGCCTCGCGGCATCGATCGCGATCGTGGTCTTCGCGTCCACGTTGTCCAGCATCGAGACAAGGATCGCCTCGGGTGTCGCCGGGATCTTGGCTGCGCCGTACTCGGGTATGCCGTGGTGCGAAAGGACGATGTGCTCGAGCACGAGCGCTGCGCCCGCGGGCAGACGCTGGCCAGTGTTGACCATCATCTCCTTGAGCTTGTCCCGCAGCATGTGCGATCCCTCGACGATGTGCCCGACGAGTTCGCCCATGTCGGTGTACCCGAACGACTTGTCGTACACCAGCTCGCGCGTCTTACCCAGGTCGTGGATGAACAGCCCGAACACAACGAGATCGCGGTTGACCTTCGGGTAGAGCGGGCACACCAGCATGCCGAGGCGCATCAGGTTGAGTGTGTGCTCGAGAAGTCCGCCGAGGTACGCGTGGTGCATGCTCTTGGCAGCGGGCGCGGTGCGGAACCGATCCATCAGGTACTCGTCTGCGAGGTACGTCTCTGCGAGCGCTTTCATCCCCGGGTGCTCGAGTTCGCCAAGGATCTGCTTCACCTCCGCGAACATCGCGCCAACGTCTTTGTCTGTCGTGGGCAGCAGCTCAGTCAGCTGCTCCGGGGAGGGCTCGATCGGATCGATGTTGTGGATGATCAGCTGCAAGTCGCCCTGATAGGGTTGCGTCTCGCCCTCGACCCACACGAAGCCCTCGGTCGGCAGCCTTCGGAACGTCTGCTCGTCGATCGACCACATCCGCCCAGAGAGCTCACCGGTCTTGTCGCGGAGCAGGCACCGCAGGTAAGGCTTGTCCTGCCGCGTCCTCCCGATCTGTGCGTTGGAGATCGCGAACGCGCCGCTGACACGCTCCTGCCCGGTCATCTCGCGGATGAAACGCCTCGGTCCCGATGCCTGCGTGCTCATTCTGGTGAAGTCTCCGTCAAAACCAGCGACAGTTCGCCGTCTGGGAAACATGCTACACACGCCGTTACTTTCCCGCTCCCGGAGCGCCGGTTTTCGTACACTGGGCTTGGCTGGGGGAACAACTTACGAGGAGATAAAATGTCAACTCAAGAAGTCGCAAATCGCCTGCACGAGCTCTGCAACGCGGGTCAATTCGGAGAAGCGCTCAAGGAGCTCTACGCCGACAACGCTCGCCACGTCGAAGCCATGGAGATGCCAGAAATGCCCTACCCGAGAATTGTCGACGGTAAGGACAAACTCATCGAAATGAGCGACCACTGGGAGAATACGAACGAGGTCCACAGCGCTTCCTGCGGCAAGCCCCTCGTCAACGGCGAGCAGTTCATCTGCGAGATGACGCTCGACACCACGCCAGGCGAGGGCCCCATGGCAGGCCAACGCATGAAAATGTCAGAGCAGTGCCTCTACACCGTCGAGAACGGCAAAATCACCGAGGCCAAGTTCTTCTACAGCATGGATTGCTAGCGCACAGGATCAAACTCTGCCGTCCCGGTTCTTTACCGAGAGCCGTGCCGATTCCTAATTCATGATGAGTGGGGTTCTCCGATGCAGGAAGATGCAAGCAAACAACACGAGTGGCTCGAACAACTCCTCGGCGACTGGACCTTCGAACACGAAGCGACCATGCCCGGAGGTGAGAAGCACGAGATGGTGGGAAAGGAGTCCTACCGCCAGCTCGGCAAACTCTGGGTTGTCGGCGAGCTCACAAGCCCCATGCCCGACGGCTCCGATATGACCGCCATCACAACGCTCGGCTACGACCCAAGGCAGAACGCCTTCGTCGGCAACTGGGTCGGCT
>WUAK01000072.1 GCA_009827205.1 Phycisphaeraceae bacterium
GCTCGTCTTAATGGGGATGTGGGAGCAGTGCGGGCTGAACACACTCTTGCTTTTGCCCGAGGGGCACGCGCTGCCTGCGATCTGGACGCACGAAGCGTCGCTGCCTGAGACAACGATCGATGATGCGGCTCGGGTGAGGAATCTGATCGAGCTTGGCGAAATCGTGCCGGTCGAATCGACGTTGTTGACCAAGGACGGGGTTGGGTTCGATCAGGCGGTAGAGGCAGGCATCGAGAAGCTGATAGCTCCCGGAGCGACGTTTTGTGCGATCGATCTTGCGTCGGCGCGGAAGCGAGGGGTGCGGCCTCTACCTCTGCGTGATGTGGCGGCTGAGGTTGAGGAATCCGAGGACGAGCCGGGTGTGGTCGCTGAAACGAGGACTCGCCTGGACAGCGTTGTACTTGCCGAGCGCGCCGAGCGTGAGTTGCAGGATGTAACGGAGTCGGTCGACGATGAACCGGGCGGTCGGATCGAGCGCTGGCAGAGCAGGCTGCTGGATTTGTCGTTGCGGAATCGGCTCCTGAATTTCCGTGAGACTGGTCGGACGCTGATGCTCGATGTCCCTGATCTTGCGAAGCTGGAAGATGAACTCTCGGATGATGCGCGTTTCGAGTTGATGCCTAAATCCGACGGTGATGATGCGTTTCGGCTGAGTGAATTGGAGTCGGGGCGGTTGTACTCCGACGAGTCCCCAGCCGAGGCACAGAAACGGCTTCTCACGATCTACAGGCTTGCGAAGTCGAGTATCGAGGAAACGGGTGCGAATCTGCTTCACCTGGCTCTCGGGCAGCTTGTGTGGTACGAGTCAACGTCGGCGGAGTCGGCGAGGGTGGCGCCGATTCTGTTGTTGCCGGTCGAGATGACAAGGGGCTCGGGCGGGAGTGGATACACGTACAAGATTGGATTGAGTGATGAGCCGATCAGGCCGAACGTGACGCTTCTCGAGAAGCTGAGGAGCGAGTTCGGGATCAATACAAAGGGCCTCGATGAACTTCCTGAGGATGAGTCAGGGATTGATGTCCCGATGGTTCTCCGCAAGTTCCGGGAGGCGATTCGCGATACGCAGAGATGGGAAGTGCGTGAGTCTGCGTGTTTAGGGCTTTTCTCATTCAACAAGTTCCTGATGTGGCGCGATCTGCGCGAGAATCTGGAGAGTCTGAAAGAAAACAGACTGGTGCGCCATCTTGTTGAGACTCCGGGGGAGCCCTTTGAGAGCGAGCCGTTCCCCGATCCGTCGAGCCTCGATGATGAGATGAAGCCTGGGGAGATGTATTGCACACGAGACGCTGATTCTTCGCAGCTAGCTGCGGTGAAAGCTGCGAGCGACGGCAGGACCTTTGTGCTCGAGGGTCCTCCGGGAACAGGCAAGAGCCAGACGATCGCGAACATGGTTGCCAACGCGCTTGCCAACGGCAAGCGGGTGCTGTTTGTTGCCGAGAAGATGGCTGCGCTCTCTGTTGTGCGGAAGCGGTTAGAGCAGGACGGGCTCGGTGCTTACTGCCTTGAGCTTCATTCTGCGAAGGCATCAAAGAAAGAAGTGCTCGCGCAGCTTGCTCGTTCGCTCGATGAGCCGACTCTTGGAATGCCGGGCGGCTGGGACTCGCTCTGTACAGATCTGGGCGAGACTCGGGATCGGCTGAACACATACGTCAAAGAGTTGCATAAAGAGCGCCCTTCGGGCGAGTCGCTATACCAAGTCATCGGGCGTCTAGCGGATTTGGGTGAGTATGAGCCGGTCGGCCTTGCGTTCAAGGACGTTACCGAGATGGGCGCAGAGCGTCTGCACGGCTGGCGTGCGGTTCTTGCGGAGCTTCGAGAGCGTGCTGCATCTGTCGATCCGGTTGATGAACACCCACTGCGGGGCATCGGGCTGTCTGAGTGGTCATTCGGTCTCAATGAGCAGATTCAAGGCGTGTTGCGCGTGGCGGCGGACTCGTTGCGAGAACTCAGTGACGCGGTTCAGGAACTCGTTCAAGCTATTCATGAGGGAGCGGAATCAAAGCCACTGTCGAAACCAGGTTTGGCGCTGGTTGTTGGTTTGTCGGCCATGATGCGATCATGGCCTGAACCAGTTCCAGAACTTGTGGAATCGGACGCCTCTGATGAGCTTCGATCTAGGCTGCATGAGTATGCAAAGACCGGCCGAGACCATGACGAACGGTTGCAGAGGCTGCTTTCCCGATATCAGCGCGAGGTGCTGCAGCTCAATCACCTCGAGCTGATCGATAGCGCCAAGCGTGCGATGTCTCAGATTGCACCGTTTCGCTGGCTGCGATGGAAGAAGTTGGCGAAGCGGCTCCGGCCTTACGCGAAGGGCGATTCACCGCGGCTCTCTGAGATGGTGGTCGATCTTGAGGAAGCGCGCGATCTTCGTGCGATTGGTGAGAGGCTGAGCCAAGATTCGAGATCCCGTGAAGTGCTTGGGCGTTATCTCAGAGATGATGGTGGTGATTGGGACTCGATCGATTCGTTGCTGACATGGTGCGATCGGTTCCGTGAGTTGATCCGTGAGGCTGTCGGGGCTGGCGTTGAAGAGGATCTTGTTTCCCGGATTGTCAGCGCGGTATTGGATCGTGAGCGCGATTCGAGTCTCGAAAGATTGAGCGTTGCAGTACGTGATACTTCGGTGAAGTGGGATGAATGTTGGGGCGAGACAAGACAAACACTTGATGTCGAACAAGATGAGAGGTGGCTTGATGAGGGTCATGGGTACCTTGGGGGAGTTGCGCTTGCGTTGCAGCGTTGGATGGACTCGCTCGAAGGATTGAATACGTGGTGTTCTTGGCGCAAGTCACGCGATGCCGTTATCAGGGTGGGGCTTGAGCCTCTGATCGTCGCGTATGAGCAGGGCAGAATTGGACTCAACGATATCGAGCCTGTGTTCGAGTATGAGTTCGGTACATTCTGGTTTGTATCGACTGCGAACAAGGTCGACGTCATCCGAAGCTTCAGTTCCGATGCACAGGATTCTCTAGTTTCACGATTTGGTGATCTTGATCGGGAGTTGATCGAACGGACGAAACTGGTTGTAGGGTCGTTGTTGTCGGGTGCTTCACCCGATCTTCCCGAGAGTGCATCGGGACGGTCCGAGGTTGGGATTCTCCGTCGCGAACTCGAGAAGAAACGGCGTCATATGCCGACGAGGCGGCTGATCGCGTCGATCCCTTCGCTGCTGCCCAGACTCAAACCCTGTTTCTTGATGAGTCCTTTGTCGGTGGCACAGTTCCTTGATGCGGGAACGCTCAGTTTCGATATGGTGGTCTTTGATGAGGCGTCGCAGATACCGGTATGGGATTCGATCGGCGCGATCGCCCGTGGGCAGGAGGTTGTGGTTGTAGGTGATTCGAAGCAGTTGCCGCCTACGACTTTCTTCAGCACTATCGACGGTGATGATGAATATGTCGAAGACGAGACAGCAGTCGATGACATGGAATCAATTCTGAAGGAGTGTAATGCGTCTGGTATTCCCGCACTTCGCCTGAATTGGCACTACCGGAGCAGGCACGAGAGTCTGATCGCATTCTCGAACAGGCAGTACTACGAAAACACGCTGCACACGTTCCCGTCTCCTGTTGAGAGATCTGATCGGCTCGGGGTGACGTTCAGGCATGTCTCAGATGGTGTGTACGATCGGGGAGGTACTCGAACAAACCGAGTTGAGGCGGAAGCTGTGGTGGAGGACGTGTTGCGGATGCTGCTCGAGCCCGGGGCGAATGGGTCGATCGGAATCGTGACGTTCAATCAGGCGCAGCAGACGCTCATCGAGGACTTACTAGACACAAAGCGGCGCGAACATCCGGAGATCGAGCGGTACTTCGGAAGTTCGGTAGACGAGAGCGTTTTCGTCAAGAACCTTGAGAACGTACAAGGGGATGAGCGGGACACCATTATATTCTCGGTCGGCTACGGACCAGATGAAACAGGTCGGGTCTCGATGAACTTTGGTCCTCTCAATAAGGAAGGCGGCGAGCGCAGGCTCAATGTCGCCATCACTCGGGCGAAGAGGCGGTTGATTGTGTACGCCTCGATGACGGGAGAAGCTATCGATCTGCGACGAACGAGCGCGGTCGGAGTTCGGGATTTTCGTCTGTTTCTTGATTATGCAGAGAGGGGCACGCTTCTTGCGCCGGGTAAAGAAGATCTAAACGCGGATACGCGGGAGCGTGTGGCTTTCGAGAAAGCGGTCAAGGGCGCCATCGAGAGCAGGGGTTGGCGGGTGGACTCTCAGGTTGGATTCGCTGGGTACCGGATCGACCTAGCGGTACGCGACCCGAAGGATGCGTCTCGATATCTGCTCGGTATCGAGTGTGATGGTGATGCGTACTGCATGGCCGGGACTGCGCGAGACCGGGACAGAACACGCAGGGCTGTGTTATCTGGGCTCGGTTGGAATCTGCATCGTGTGTGGTCCGTCCAGTGGCGTATCAGCAGTGAGTCGTGTTTGCGAGCGATCGATGAGGCTATTGCCAAGGCGGTGGAGCGAGACGGGCAAGGAGTATGTGTTCCTGAGGACGAAGCTGAAACACCGGTTGAAGCCACTCGCGCAAGTATTGAGACCGGGGAGAGAAACTCGGGACAATCGAGGGTAGCTATAGAGGACACGCAGGTCACCGAGTACAGGGTTGCCAAGCGCAGGGGGCGTGCTCGCACCGAACTGGACATCTATGAGGCATCGAACGATGACTTGTTGATTCGTTGGCTAATCGAGATCGTGTCGATTGAGCAACCAATCGTTCCTGAGCTTGCTGAAGAGAGGTTGGCCGGTTGGTGCGGGCGGAAGCAGATCAACACGAAGTTTAAGCGCAGGTTTGAGGAAATCCTTCGCAGATGTGTAGATCAGCGCCTCGTCTGGCAGGAGGAAGATTCGCTCTGGTCAGATCCAGCTGACCGCACGGTATGTGTGCGCATTGCCGGGTCAAGCGAGCATACTCGACGCGAGATTGACCGCATTCCTGAGGCTGAGGTGGTGGTGGCCATGCTACAGGTGGTTCGAACGCAATTCGGTCTGCCGATGGAGGATCTCTTGCGAGAAACGGTGAAGTTGTTCGGGATAACTCGGCTCACGTCACGAGTCCGGGACTCGTTGTCGGACACGGCAGAGGGTCTTATCTCACGTGGCGAACTCGAGAGAGAAATGGAAGTTGTGCGGTTGCCGGTTGATTAGGCTGCTTCGGCAAAGCCGCAGTCGTAGCCCAGCAGTCTTAGGCAAGACTCAACAAGTATCGCAGATTTAATCGGTTTCGTCAGATACTCCTGGCATCCAGCTTCGATACAGCGTTCTCGATCGCCAGCCATTGCGTGTGCGGTGAGAGCGATGATGGGACCCGAGTATCCGAGTCCTCGGAGCTGCTTTGTTGCTGAATACCCGTCGAGCTCTGGCATCTGCATGTCCATGAGGATGATGTCGATTGGATTGGTTTGCGAGCGGTTTCGTAGTTGTTTGTATATATCCACGGCTTCTTTGCCATTGAGTGCGGGGACAACGTTTGCGCCGGATCTTTCGAGCATGTACGTGATCAGCCTTTGGTTGTCTTCGCCGTCCTCTACCAGCAGAATATTTGCGTTCTCTAACGCTTTCGTATTGTCCTCTGTCACTTGGTCTATCGCAGTGTTCTCGGCGCTTTGCGCACTTACTGCCGGCGGGCGCCACATGCCATGCTCGTGCACTGGCAGAACTCGGATGTTTGCTGTTACTTGTGTTCCGGTGCCGAGTGTTGACTCAAGTGTGAGTGAGCCGCCAAGCAGCTGGGTGAGCGAGTTCGTGATTCGAAGGCCTAGGCCTGTTCCTCCAAACTGCCTGGTCATCGAGCCGTCTGCCTGGTTGAATGCTTCAAACTTCACAAGCGACTGAAGGGTATGTTCAGGGATTCCGATTCCTGTATCGATCACGCGTAGCGAGATCATTCCGGCTTTGTCGGGAAGCGCGTTATAGCCAACCTCGACTTGGACTGATCCGGTGTTTGTGAACTTGATCGCGTTTCCGACAAGGTTGATGAGGATCTGTCTGATACGTGTTGGATCAGACTCCACAAGCCGGGGCAACTCATCCCTATAGGTTACTGAGAGATCGATCTCCTTGGTACGAGCTCTTGAGAAGAGCATGTCAGTCGCGTCAGCAATCAGTTCGCTTGGGTTGAGCGAAATCTGCTCGAGCTGCATCATGCCTGCATCGATTTTCGATGAATCGAGAATATCGTTAATGACTGTAAGGAGGTGGTCAGCGTTCCGTTGGATCGACTTGATAGACTCCAACAGCAGATTTGGGTTGCTGATGAAATCATCATCGGATTCCATGAGCTCTGCGTTACCCAAAATAGCGGTGAGCGGTGTTCTGATCTCATGGCTCATATTGGCCAAGAATTCGCTCTTTGCGTGGTTTGCGCTTTCTGCTTCGTCTCGCGCTACTTTCAGGGCGTTTAGGGTTGTGCGAATTTCTGTCACATCTTGAATAGTGCCGCGAATTCGACAAGTCTCACCGTTGATGCGTTCGGCGGCCCCGATTGTACGAACGTGTAGCATCTCGCCGTCTGAAGTGTGGATATCAAGCTCTACATCATATGGAGTGCCGTCCTTGATGCATGCATTCACAAGTGGGGTGAGAACTTGTCTGGACTCCTCTGTATAGAACTCCAAAGCCTGGGAAATGCTGACCGGTATTCCGGCGTCAAGCCCGAAGATCTTATACGTCTGATCAGTCCAGCTCAGTTTGTCGTGCTCAATGTTGTACTCCCAGCCCCCGACTCTTGCCATATGTCCGGTATCTTCAAGTAGCTTCCGGGTGTGGGAGAGTTCGTTCTGGTTGACCCTGGCATCGTGGCTGTCGCTGATCACACAGATCAGGCGTGCAGGATTATTATGGGGATCTCGTTCGACAATCTCACTGATATCAGTAAACCAGTGCCAGTCACCGTTTGCTTTACGGACTCGGAACTCACTCGTGACGGATTGAGTGTTGTGCAGCTGCTCTGACTTCGAACGAACCGATATGCTGTCGCTATCGTCTGGGTGGATGATCGACTGCCACCACTCGAAGGTGTCTTCGATGTCGTACGCGGAATAGCCGAGGAGTTCGTATATCTCTTCGCTGAAGTATATTGTGTCGGCGTTGAGGTCCCAGTCCCAGAAACCCTGCCTGGCTGCCCTCATTGCAAGCATGAGTCTGTCTTGCGTGGCGTGAAGACTCTGTTCGATGACGCCTCGTTCGATTTCGTTAGCAGCTCTGGAACCAACCAGGCGGATTGTTGCTTCGAGCTCGTTAGTAAGTTCGAGAGGTTCCTTCGTAATCAGCACTAACAGGCCTATGTGATTTCCGGATCGGCCAGTCAGACGCAAGCCGCAGTACCCGGACGCATCGATGTCAACTAGGTCCGTGTCCTCTGGAAATAAACTTGTTACGTTTTCTTTGTAGTGGCAAAAAGTGTTTGCCATAACGATGCCGCAAGGTGTTCCTGCTAATGAGTATTCACTACTTTCAAGTGCATTGCCGTTGTGCCAGCCGGCGATGGTTCTCACTTTGCCATGGCTAACGGACTTTGATATTGCCACGTATGTGGCATCGTAAGCTTCGCAGAGAGCTCGGCAGATCGTGGTGAGAGCGGTCGTACCATACTTCGATGAGTCAAGAGAAGCGAGGCTCTCCAGTGCGAGTTCGTGCCTCTTTGCTGCATCGTTATCTATGTGTACACCGAGAGCACGGGTGGGTGTGCCGTCCTCGTCTCGTTCTATGATGCGACCGACATCCTTGATCCACTTCCACTGACCGCTTTTTGTCTGCAAGCGAAATTCGGAAGTGTATTCGTCGGAGTCACTATTTGACTGGTCTACGAAACTTGAGATTGCATCGTTGGCGTCGTCCGGGTGCAGTAGCTTTTGCCATGATATGGCCGTCATGGGGAGCTCGCCCGGCTCGTAGCCCAACATCTCGTACCAGTAGTCGTTGTAGTACGCGTCGTTAGACTGGACGTCTACGTCCCACAATCCTTGCTTTGTTACACAGAGTGCAAGCTTAATCCGGTCCAACTGGTCGTGGTCTGACTGAGCAGTCCGAAGGCGCAAAGCGATCATTGCGCGGCCAGCGGAAGCTGATTCAAACATGGTTGCAGTATGGTCAATCTTGCGCTTATGGTGATCGCCATTTATCAGGTCTAGCGTCAGCTTGGTCTGATTGCCCTCTAAAGCGTTCTGGATGGCCTTATCTAATTCCGTATGTTGGTCTGAAGCCACGAAATCAAAGTATGACAGATGATCGTCTTGTGAGAATGTTGTCAATCCCAATAGAGAGAGGCCTGCAGGATTTGCTTCGTGGATACATCCGTGTGAGTCAAGAAGAAGAAAGCCGTAGCTATCTCCATCTAGAATCGAATGCAGGAGGACACCTGCTTCTGATCCGGTGAAGCACGATCCTAATGTGCGGCTATCAAAGCGGTGCTGAGTACAGGCGAGCCCGATCATGCACGCGGCGCCAATGAGAGAAACACACGCCGTGAACCAGAATATCGACCTATCAATGGTGACGGCAAAGGTGTTTCCATACAGATCCGTGCTTGTGAGCGGCGGATGTATAGCAAAGAAGAATGAGACTACGGCAAGTAAGGTGAGTGCTGCACCGAGGATATAGAGTAACAGCGTGCTTATGCCTCCGGCGCTCACCGGCATGTTAGTAGATCTGCTTTTTGAACTGGCTAGGGCCATCTACATCCCCGAGTAGGCATTGTCCTCACGGAGAATGGTCCGAGAGAACCGGTGGTTATGACCCGGCATCGGCATGGCGACTGGCTTGCTTTATCGCAATGCTGAGAGATTGGAATCACCGTGAAGCTGTGTTTCGTGAAGGCATAGAATGCAAAAAAGCGGTCCGGGCACAGTTATGCCCGGACCACAATCCACTGATATTAGAATATTGAGGGTTAATCGTTACTTATCTTGGGGATCGATACCCATGCCTTGCCTTTCGGGATCAGCAGGTCGGGTGGCGGGTGTATAAGGGTTGTTTTCGATTTCGCTGAGCATGAGCTCGATCGCGGCATCGAGTTGTGGATCCTTGCCGTTGGCGAGATCGGTCGGGTTGTCGATTACCTCGATGTCCGGATCAACGCCATGTCCTTCAATACCCCAGGTGCCATCAGTTTCGTAGAATCCGAAGGTTGGGACGGCGGTGTACCCTCCGTCGATAAGGCCGGGCACTCCTGAGATGCCCACAAGCCCGCCCCATGTACGCATCCCGATGAGTTTCCCGAGCTCGTTGTAGCGGAAGAGCCAGGGGAACATGTCTCCGCCCGATCCGGCGAGTCCGTTGATGAGCATGCACTTTGGTCCCTGGTGTGAGTCGTAGGGCCAGGGCCAGTCTCTGCCGTCACGTCTCGCCCAGTAATTGGTACGTGGGCGGTTGAGAAGTTCGATGAAACGATTCGGGATCTGTCCCCCGCCGTTCCAGCGTTCATCGATGATGAGTGCGTCCTTGCCGATCTGGCCGTAGAACTGACGGAACAGGTTGTTCTGTCCGTTGACTCCGGTGTCTGGGACGTAGATATATCCAACTCGCCCATCGGTGGCGTCTTCTACATACTTGCGGTTGTGCTCAATCCAAGCGCGGTAGCGCAGGTTTGATTCTGAACCGAGAGGCTCGATGGTGTAGTCGCGGACGTTTCTGGTTTCATCATCCCCAACGAGTGCGTCGGCGAATGTGATGGTTGTTTGTTTGCCAGCTGTGCCAACGAAAGCCGCCCACGGATCGTGATCGGTGTTTAGTTTCCGGCCGTTGACTGCGATGATGTATGTGTCCTCGCTGATGTCCATGCCGAGCTGATCGAGTGGGTTGCGCGCGTCGGAGTCCCAATCGGCGCCCTCGTACATCTTTGCGATGCGGTAAGCGGTCTGGTCGTTCCCCTCGTCGTCTGACTCTGTCGCGAGTTCGAAGTCGACCCCGAGCATTCCGACGGAGCGAGTGGAAGCACTTTCCCCGTCACCGCCCCAGTAGTAGGCGTGGCCTACGTTGAGCTCGGAGATCATCTCACCGATGATGAAACTCACATCTTCTCGGCTCGCTGCGTCCTGTAACATCGAATGGTACTGCTCGTAGACAGCATCCCAATCGACGCCGTGCAGGTTGTTCACGTAGAAGAAGTCTCTATGCCGACGCCAGGCGTCGGTGAAGATCTGGTCCCATTCCTCGCGTGGGTTGACTACCTTCATGAGTCCGGATGCGTCGAGTTGGTCGCTGAAAGACTGGCCGGCGGCAGCCGAGACGATCGCAAACGAAGCAGATCCTTGCGCGACAAGCAGTTTCTTGCCATCTCCGGAAACGTCAACAAGCCCTGCACCGCCCAGGACGGTCTTCTCGCTGGGGTCATCTTCGGTAGGATCGAAGAGCTTGATAGTCGGGCCTGCGTCGCCCATGCTCATGTAGATGAGCTGTCCCTTGTCGTTGGAAACGAGTGATCCGAAGTTGCCTGCGTCGATCGGTAGTTCAAAGCCTCTGGACTCGAAGCCTTCGAACGTGATCTCGACGGGTTCGGCTTCCTCTCCGCTCTCTTCGACGTCAGAAAGATCGGGTTTCTCGTCGGATTTCGTGGCTTCCCACGTACCGGAGATGCTCATCTCGACGATAGACCAGGTGCCAAACATTGATTCGCCGCTGAGTGTGCCTTCCACGATCGAGGTCACAGGCCCTTGTGCGCGGGTTGCTTTGAACTTGCCGCTGGCTTCGTCGAACTCGACACTGTCGTAGGACGAGGTCTCGCCCATGGTCTCGCTTGAGCCGGTGAATGTGCCGTCGGCGTGTGCGAGGATGGTCATCTTGAAATCAATCGAGTCCTCGGTCATGCCGGGGACTTGGCTGACACCGTTGACCTTTCCTACCCAGATGCCGTGCAGAGGGTGATCGACCTTGAAGTTGTCCTCTGGATTATCGCCTTCTCCGTCATCTTCTGCGGCGTCTTCATCGGACTCGTCGGCGTCAGCATCCTCTTCTGATGCCTCAGCGCCTTCGTCCTCGGAGGTTTCCTCTGCTTGCTCCTCTTCCTCAGCCGTCTCTTCTTCCCAAGTCTCGTCGTCTGGTTCGATAAGCCAGGCGTTCTCAATCTCATCGTTGAGCGGCACCGCGATCAGCTTACCGGTGCGGTCGTAGATGAAGGTCGATCCGACGTCCTCGTAGCTGGGTGAGGTGAACGAACGGTTCGAGACGTAGTAAAGGAAGTTACCCTTCCGGCTGAATGCCGGGTTTGAGTCGTTGAAGAAGCCGCTCGTGACCTTGCGTGTCTCGCCTGATTCGATTTCGTAGATCCAGATCGCGGAGGAC
>WUAK01000073.1 GCA_009827205.1 Phycisphaeraceae bacterium
CTTCCGATCTCAGCGGACGGTTCCCTGTCCGTCCACTACGAGCACGATGTGCTTGTGACAGAATCGGGCCCCCGAGTCTTGACCGAAGGCCTGGAAGACCTCCCTGAGATCGTCGGATGACAAACACTACAGCCCACAACAGAATCACGGCCATCTTCGATAATCTGCGCAATGAGGGCAAACGGGCACTCATGCCCTTCTTGGTTGGCGGCCACCCGTCGATGGAATTGCTCCCAGAGATGCTCAGGACGATTGACGCCGCCGGTGCGAGCGTGATCGAAATCGGGTTTCCTTTCTCTGACCCGATCGCCGACGGCCCGGTCATCGCAGCCGCGATGTACAACGCGCTGCAGGCAGGAGCGTCCGCGGATAGCGTTCTTGAGTCGGTGGCATCCTGCAGAGCCGATATTGATGCCGGGCTTGTCGCGATGATCTCCGTTTCGCTCGTGTACCGGATGGGCGGCCCAGAAGCCTTCGCCAAGAGAGCCAAAGACGCCGGCATTGACGGGTTCATCTTCCCCGATGTCACGCTCGAACAGGCAGACCCGTACGTGGATGCTTGCGCTGAATATGGGCTCTGTGCGAGCCTGCTCGTCGCTCCGACCACTCCGATCGAGCGAGCTAAAGCGATCGCAGAGAAGTGCTCCGGGTTTGTCTATGTCATCGCCCGAGCGGGGATCACGGGTGCCAGTGACGAGGCCCCGGAGATCGAAGAGCGGATCACCCAGCTTCGATTGGTCACCGATCTGCCGCTCGCTGTCGGATTTGGGATTTCCACCCCGGATCATGTCCGCTCCGTGACCAGGAGTGCCGATGCTGCGATTGTCGGCAGCGCTCTCGTTCGCGAGATCGACCGAGCCGGGCGAGACGGTGTGGACGCAATTGAAGCCGCGAGACGATTTGTCTTTACACTCGCAGAGGGCCTTGGTTAGGGTTTGAATGTAAAACCCTTTGTATACAGGCTCAAACGCCACTTTTTTGAATCACCACAACCCCCTGCGCCTTGTCAATCGTGAAGAAACGGTGACAATGCGATGTCGCCGATCTGGACATCGCGGCATAGGTCACCCAATCAGCATGGAGCAGCAATGGGCACCGAAACGATCCGGAGAGATGTCACCGAAGCAGCGGACAATTCACTCCCCAACAGGCCGGAGCAACATGGGGATTCCAGACCGATCGACGAGATTTTCGGCGAGGACTGTTTCAACACACGTGAGATGAAGAAACGCCTGCCGGCGAAGGTCTACGACGCCCTGATGCTCATCATCGAGCGGGGCGAACCGATGACCGACCAGAAGATCGCCGCCGAGGTTGCTGCGGCGATGCGTGAATGGGCGACTGAGAAGGGCGCGACGCACTACACCCACTGGTTCCACCCACTCACGGGCACCACGGCCGAGAAGCATGACTCGCTATACAAGCTTGACAAGGACCACGGCCTCGTCGCCCACCTTTCGGCTGGCTCCCTCATGCAGGGCGAACCGGACGCATCCAGCTTCCCGTCCGGCGGGCTCCGCCAGACTTTCGAGGCTCGAGGATACACGGCCTGGGACGCCACGAGCCCAGCGTTCATTGTCCGCGGTACCAACTCCGTCACGCTTTGTATCCCCACAGCCTTTGTTTCATGGACCGGAGAAGCCCTCGACAAGAAAACCCCCCTGCTGCGCTCAATGGACGCTGTCTCGAAGCAGTCTCTGCGTGTCCTCAAGCTCTTTGGTGAAGACAAAGACGTCCACAACGTATTCACGACCATGGGATGTGAGCAGGAGTACTTCCTCATCGACAGGCGGTTTGTCAGCAGCCGACCCGACCTGATGATGTGCGGCAGAACCCTCTTTGGTTCCAAGCCCGCCAAGGGCCAGGAACTTTCTGACCACTACTTCGGTTCGATCCCATCTCGTGTGCTGGCGTTTATGGCTGACGCTGAGAGAGAGCTCTATAGAGTCGGCGTCCCGGTGCAGACCCGTCACAACGAGGTCGCGCCGAGCCAGTACGAGATCGCCCCGCTGTTTGAGCAGGCGAATGTCGCTGGCGACCACCAGATGCTCCTCATGGACATCATCAAGCGTGTCGCTGAGCGTCACGGCATGCACGCGATCTACCACGAAAAACCGTTCGCAGGCGTCAACGGATCTGGAAAGCACACCAACTGGTCGCTTTCGACCGACAAGGGGCAGAACCTGCTCGATCCTGGTGAGGACACGCACGCGAATCTCCGCTTCATGATCTTCTTGTGTGCTGTTGTCAAGGCTGTCCACGAGCACGGCGACCTCCTTCGCGCTTCGATCGCCTCGGCCGGTAATGACCACCGCTTGGGTGCCCACGAAGCCCCGCCCGCGATCATCTCGATATTCCTGGGCGACATGCTGACCGATGTGCTAGAGCAGATCGAAGCCGGCCAGATGACACGGACACTCGCGGGCGGCACGCTCGATCTTGGTGCCGGCCCCTTGCCCAAGCTACCGCGTGACTCTGGTGATCGGAACAGAACCTCACCGTTCGCTTTCACCGGAAACAAGTTCGAGTACCGGGCTGTCGGGTCGACAATGACCGCCACCTGGCCCTGCACGGTCATGAATACGATTGTCGGTGCGGCGCTGGACGACATTGTGACCGCGATCGAGAACGAAGCCGGTGCTGATGCCGCCGGCGACAAGCGAGATGCCGCGATTCTGAATGTCCTCCAGAAGGTGGTTCGGGATCACAAGGCAATCATTTTCAACGGCGACGGCTACAGCGAAGAATGGCAAGAAGAAGCCGCAAAGAGAGGCCTTCCCAATCTGAAGAGCAGCGCCGATGCGATCCCCGTGATGAAGGATCAGAAGAACCTCGACCTCTTCGCACGGTATGGCGTGCTCACCAACCCGGAACTGGAAAGCCGCTGCAACACCTACATGGAGACGTATGCGACCAGTATCGCGATCGAAGGAGCGACGATGCTCCAGATCGCACGCAAGCAGATCCTGCCCTCGGGATACGCCCAGCAAAGGAACCTCGCTGAGACAGCAGCCGCAACAGAGGGAATCGGGAGCGAGCTCCTCGGGCTGCGTGACCAATTCAACGGCTACGCGGATCTCGTTGACAAGTTCCGCGTCGCGTGTGATGCATTGGCCGTACACCTGGATGAGTTGCCAGAAGACCCGTACGAAGCTGGCCCCTTCATCCGCGACACGCTCAAGCCGGCTATGGATGACCTGCGTGAGCTCGGGGACCAACTCGAAGAGTCCACGGCCGGTACGCTCTGGGCGCTCCCGAGCTACCAGGACATGCTTTTCATCAAGTAACCTCGGCTCGATGCTGAGGCACTGGATATCAACAAGCGCGATGGGATGTCCCATCGCGCTTTTCTTTGTTTCTTGCCTTAGTATCTGCTGGAGACCACTGGCCCCGTAGCTCAGCGGTTAGAGCAGGCGACTCATAATCGCTTGGTCGCGGGTTCGAATCCTGCCGGGGCTATTTTCTTCTACTGCCAGGTGCCGATTGCCCGGGGTCAGTTGCTTCCTACTGCTGGTCTTCAGAGGAATCGGGCAATGACATTTCCGGGTTCTTGGCGTGCTCAAGCCAGACTTGTCGACTCTCCTCATCACCAATCCGCTCGAAAATGCCCGCGATGTCTGATGCCGCCTTTGAAGCCGACTCTGTATCGTTGATCTCACAAGACATTTCGTAGGACTGAGTGAGTTTCACGACCGCTTCTTCTGTATTGCCTTCAGCCTCAATACACTTTCCCCAGCTGCGCAGGGCACTCGCAAGAGCTGGGTGCGGACCCTGGTACATCTGTTCCATCTGCGGGACGCAACTTGCAAACAAGGGCGCGGCTTCCTGATACCTGCCTAGTTCGGTGAGAACAGTTGCGTACTTCGATTCAAGTTCAATCAGGGCTGGCGAACCCGTGTCGGCACTCTTCGCTTTCGTGTACGCCTCACCGAGGAGTTCCGCTGCTTCGGTTTCGCGACCAGTATCTCGCAGCAATGAAGCGAGGCTGCCTGTACAGGTCAGCGTCCCGGGGTGTACGGGACCGAAGACCTTGTGGCATCTTTCGAGTGTGTCACGGTAAAGCGGCTCTGCCTCATCGAACCGGCCCATGCTCTGGTACAGGAACGCAAGGTTGTGTGCGGTCACCAAGATATCCGGATTGTCCGGGCTAGAACGCTGGCGCGAGACTTCGTACACATGTTCGTAATGGGGCAACGCTTCGTCATAACGCCCGAGTGCTTCTAAGCTCGTGGCCACGTTATGCTGTGCAATCAGGGTACCTTGATCCGACGGTCCGTCACGTTCTAGTCGGGTCTCGAATACCTTTCGGTACTTTTCTTCTGCCTTTGCAGGCCGCCCTAACTCTAAATCCAGCTGAGCCGAATTCATAAGGGCATAAAGCACGTTGTTATCATCGTCGGCAAGAACACCCCTGCGACGCTGTTCATAAAGTTCAAGCTGTTTACCACACTCCTCGTATTCGCCCATACCTGCAAGTGCTTCGGCGGTGGTCAAGATTGTGTTGAGTTCGATTTCTGTGGCCGCTTCACCCTCGGTAACAAAGCTCTCTCGGATTGTACCGAGTACTGCCATCGCCTCATCAAATCTCGCGGTATCTTTCATGAGCATCGCAAGATCTCGTTGTGCCCACAACGTTAAATCGTGCGATTCACCCATAGAGTTGCGGAAGAGCTCGATCGACTCTTGAATTAGCGGCTCTGCTTTAGCGAACTCGCCTAGCGCGTAATACACATTCCCGATGTTGTTACTAATCGCTGCCTTTGTTGCCAGATCATCGGCAAATCTCTCGTCAAGTTTCGCGGCGGCTTCATCGAGTGCCTCGATGACAGTAACTTTGTGACCCTGAGCGCTAGGAACAACTGATGCGAGGACATCGTTGTTGAAGAAGCTTGTGACAGATTCAGCAATCTTTTGCTGTCTCTGTGATTCCACAAGACTTGCATTAGCTACATTAGTCTGCTCGTTGGCAAGCACAATTCCGTAGCTCGTGCCGATCACCGCGGTGATCATCGCGACGACCAGAGCGCATGACACGCCCACCAACAGCTTGTTTCGCTTGGCAAATCTGCTCAGCTGGTATACGGCGCTTGGTGGTCTTGCCGAGATCGTTTCGTTGGCTAGGTACCGCCTGATATCGTCTGCGAGTGCAGCGATTGTCTGGTATCTGTCTTGCTTGTCCTTGGCCAGCGCGGTCGAGACGATGGTTTCGATGTCACCACGGTACCGTGTGTTGTATGTCGAGAGCTTTGCGGCCTGTCTGTCTTGAATCTCACGAGCCGCATCCACGAGCCCCAGCCCCTCAACCTTGCTGGGCAGTTCACCTGAAAGGAGCTCGTACAGAATCACACCCAGGCTGTATATGTCAGAGCGTGTATCCACGCCGTCCGGATCAGAAGCGATCTGCTCGGGGCTCATGTAAGGCATAGTCCCCACAAGCTGACCGGGTCTTGTGTAGATCGACTCGGCATTCTGAGCATCGTCCTCGACGGTCCTTGCAACACCAAAATCAAGAACCTTGGGAGCGCCGTCACTTGTCACAAGGATGTTCGAGGGCTTCAGGTCTCGGTGGACGACACCCTTGGAGTGCGCGTGCTGGACCGCGTCGCAAATCTTTGCGACGAGTTCAAGAGTCTTGCGAACCCCTGGCTGTTCTTTCCTCATCCAATCTGAGAGCGAAACTCCCTCGACGAGTTCCATCGCGAAGTAGGGTCTGGCCCCCACCGAAGATTCTGAAACACCGGCCTCGTAGATATGAGCGATACCTGGGTGCTGTAGCCTGCCGAGCGCTTTCGTCTCGAACTCGAATCGTCGAATGATCTCAGGAGACGCGAGCCCGGGCTTGAGCAATTTGAGCGCCACAGTCCTTTCGGGGCTCTGCTGCCTGGCCTCGTACACAACGCCCATCCCGCCCTGCCCCAGCCGCCTGATCAACGAGTAGTTCCCCACCTGATCGGGTTCACTCACCGATTCGGTCAGGACTTTTTGGATGCTCGACTGGAAAGCTTCTGGGGTAACTCCGCCGCCAGAATCAGACTCAGCGCGCAGCAACTCAAGTACCTCGCTGCGGAGCGATTCATCGTTCGGGGCGAGTTCGATGAGGCGATCACTCACCTGATCGGCTGGCAGATCGCACACGGCCTGGAAGAGCCTGTCGAGTTCTTGAAATCGGTCAGTGTCACCCACGGTCAGCTTCTTCCGTTTCTTGGCCCATCTGTGACAGCTCCCGCACGAGCCAGGATCGTGCCATACGCCACTCGCGCGAAGCTGTCGCGCGAGATATCCCGATCATGTCCGCGGCTTCAGTCTCTCCGAGTCCGCCAAAGAACCGGAGCTCGATCAGTCTCGCCTTTCTCGGATCTAGCTCCGCGAGTTTGACCAGAGCCTGATCCATCTCCTCGACGTCTAGGGAACCATCGCCGCTCTGCCCAGCAATCTGGGACTCTCGCAGTTCAACGCGTCGTCCGTCTCCGCCGCGCTTCATTCTTTTCTTGGCTCTTGCGTGATCGACAAGAACACGGCGCATGATCGTGGACGCGAGGCCCATGAACGCCGCTTTGTCATCCTCGCGAACCGACCGCTGATCGATGAGCCTCACATACGCCTCGTGCACCAGAGCGGTAGGCTGTAACGTGTGGTCAGGACGTTCCTGGGCGAGGTAGCTGGAAGCCAGTGAACGGAGTTGGTCGTACACGATTGGTGTCAGCTCATCGGCGGCATGCGATGTCCCCGCCGTAAGTGCGGTCAGGAGCATCGTCGCATCGGCGTTGTTGGCCTGATCCATGCTCTTCTCCACGAGACAGCGCACCGACAGCCGGCGGCTCAGGGCTCAGAATACCCGGAAGTCCACATTCACTGTGCACATCTCGCCCCTCGGCCATACTTTGATACGTTACCGGAAGGCAGGCTTTATTAGGAGTTATGCATCCGCTAATCTCAATCTGCCCAAGCGCGAATCTTTGGAGCGTGATTGGAACTCTTGATGGACGCCCAGGATGACGCCGAACCAGATCACAACACCCATCATCTCCAAGAATTCTTCGAGTGCTGTTCCTGCGATGTAGGCGTAATTCTCTTTGCCTGTGATCTCAAGAGGCTGGGTCTCTTCAAAGTCGTACGCCTCTAGTGCAGAGCGCCCGCTTGTCGCGGCAGCGTATCTGTTCTGGGAGTTCACTATCTCAGTACCGACCGCACCCGTCAAAAACACGACCGCCCCGATGATGAGCCCGATCACCATTCGGCTCGACATACGCCAGAGCATCCAGAGCACTACTCCGCCGCAGAGCGCAGCGAGAGGAACCCAGAGGATGATCCACCTCGCGTACGTGAGCGAGCCATCGAGTTCGATTTTTCCACCAATGCGTTCGTGGAGCATGCAGGCTTCGTCGATAGAAAGGAACAGGAATCCCGCAGCGAGAGCGTACCAGGCCAATCGTTCCTTCTGATTCTCGAATCCGCGTGACTGCCCGACAAACCAAGTGACAACAGATAGAACCGACAGTGTTACAACCGCCCACCAAGTCGCGAGACTCTTCTCTTGATCGACATCGAACATCAGCATGGCTTGTCGGCCGAACGCGACACCGTTGATCCAAAGCAAGTTGGCAATGAGACTTAGCATGCTGATGCCTACAGCACCTATCGCGACAACAGTGACAACCTGTCGTTTCAGACTCGGTTCAGCGTGTGTCTCCAGCGGATTGGATATTGGCAGCACAGTCATCGCTTCACTCAACCTTGATCAGAGGTAATCCACATGATAGGTATCGGGAGAAGCCCTGAGCAAGCCAGTTTTGGGGCAATCACGCTGTCGTGGAGCGGTGATGAAATGTGAATTTGGAGAAGACGATGGAACGAATCTCGGAAGGGTATCAGTGCCGGGACTGACCGATGTGAGTCTCGCCGCGCGCCTTGGCGAATTCGATCTGCTTCTGACGCTCTCTGAGGCTCCTGAGGGCCGCCTCGTCGTGTCTGTGGATGCAGCGGTGACATGAAACGCCCTGTTCGAATTCAGGTCTCCTGAGGTCTTCTGGTCTCAACGGCATGCGGCACCCCCAGCAGAGCGAGAATTCACCTGGCTCGAGATTGTGGTTCACGGTTACCCGCTCATCGAACACGAAACACTCGCCCTCCCAACGTGATTCCTCCTTGGGCACCACTTCGAGATACTTCAGGATGCCGCCCTTGAGGTGGAACACATCATCGATGCCGAGTGACTTGAGGTAAGACGTGGCCTTCTCACAGCGGATACCCCCGGTGCAGAACATTGCAACGTTTTTACCACGGAGGCTCTCCAGATTCGCCCGCACGTATGCAGGGAAGTCGCAGAAAGCCGTGGTGTGTGGATTCATCGACCGCCTGCCGTCCGCCGACTGAAACGTGCCGACCTCTACTTCGAAGTCATTCCTGGTGTCGATCACGACCGTATCTGGGTGATCTATGAGCGCGTTCCACTTCTCAGGTTCGACATACGTCCCGACGAGCTTGCTCGGAGAAATATCCGGGACACGCATGGTGACAATCTCGTCTTTGATCTTGACCCGCGTTCGCCCGAATGGGGGTGTTTTGCAATTCGAATACTTGATCTCTGCGTTTGCAAGCTTGCCCTCGAACGCTGGCTCATTCTGGAGAAATTCGAGGAATAACTCCATTAATGCGGGATTTCCTGCGATCGTTCCGTTGATGCCTTCGCCGGCCAAGATCAGTGTGCCGAGTATCTTGTGCCTAGTGAGCTCTTCGAGTAGAAGGTCTCGCATCGTGTCGAGTGACGCAGCACACGCTTGGAGGTCGGCAAACTTGTAGATCGCAGCAACTAGCGTCAAGGCGTCTGTCACGCTGGAACCGGACTCACTGATCGGAATGGGTTGATGCTCTTTCATTCCTAAATAGATTCAAATGAGCACTGCATAATGACACATTCCTGACCGACTTGACAATCCGCTATTGCTTCCGCATAATGGTAGGTAACTTGTCGGGGCAGTCCATGCCCCGGTCCCAGGCCGAAATCTAGCCGTGGAAGGATCCACGAGCCCTTTCTGGTCGATTTGCAGGAGTGGCGTCATCGTCTCCGTTGACCAAATCCGGTTCCACCCTCTTCTCCACGACGATGCACGCCAACAGATCACAGACTTGTTCTGCTGTGACACGGTCGACACCACCTCACGCCGTGGTGTTGCCAGCGCCTTCTCGTCCCTCAACCTCGCGCCCGAGCAGTTACTCGCTTGCGGGCAGTTTGAACCTGGCACATATCACCGAATCGAGATCGCAGCGACCGATGACTGGGTTCTGCTCGCTTTGTTCTGGGCCGACTGTTCTACTGAGATCCACGACCACGACGAGAGCGAGTGCGGCTTTCAGGTTCTTAAAGGCCGCCTTGTAGAATCAAGATTCGCGGTGACGGCAGGGAGCAAGGTGAGAGAGGTTGCCCGACGCCAGCTCGAGGAAGGAAAGCCCGTGTCGAGCAACAAACGAGCGATTCATTGCCTCCAGACACTACCGGGTGAACAAGCGATGAGCCTGCATGCATACTGCCCGGTGCTCGACTGCGATTCGATGAATGTCTTCGAGATCGACGAAGACTGATCGCCACACGCCGACTTATTCTGCCCGGAGGAGATAAGTGTGGGCAAGAATTCAAGCCAGAATCCGGCCCAGACTCACCGAACTACGATTATCCGGTCAGCAAGAGAGGCCCTCCGGCAGAATCAGCTCGCGCAGGTTGTTCGTTCCCTTGCACCACTCCTGACAGCTTCATCACCCGACGCTGAGGCCCTTTACATTGCAGGACTCGTCGCAGAGAGACAGTTGCGACCAGACGATGCGATTCAACTTGCGCGCCAATCTCTCGCAACCATGTCACACCCAGACACGCTCCGGCTGCTGGCATCAAGCCTGAGAAAGGCAGGCGATCTCCAAGAAGCTATTCGTGTCTGCGATCAGCTGCTTGCAGTCAGGCCGAACTCGAAGGAAGCTCTCGCTATCAAGAGCGATGCTCTGCAAGAATCCGGTGAGCTCGACACCGCCGAGGCTCTGCTGGACAAACTCGAAGCGGCATTTCAAACTGAAGGGCAAGAGACTCACCCATCGGTGATCGAAACTCGCGCAAGACTTAGGATCCAGCAAGGGCGGTTCGATGAAGCCGCCGAGCTTTGTGACTCGCTTATTCACCGGAAAGATATTGCCCCAGCTCTAGCCAGATTGGCCTACTTCACGAAGGCAAAGGCGTACGACAGAGCGGGGCGATATCCAGATGCGTTCCATGCTGCCACCAATGCAAACCAGATTGGGAATCCGTTTTTCGATCCCGCCTCGTATGAGTCGAGTATCACCAATATCATCAAACACTGGTCGGGCGAGCGATTTGACAAGTATCCTCGCAGTGCATGCAGAAGCGAAGTGCCAGTTTTCATCGCAGGCATGCCCCGCAGCGGTACAAGCCTGGTGGATCAGATCATCGATGCCCATCCAAGAGCCGCGGGTGTCGGGGAGCTCCAGTCGATCCTGCGTTTTGCAGGCGAGATAGGCCGGTCATACAACCCAACCAAAGAACCGCCGGATTGCTTCGGTGAATTCAGTCTAGATGAACGCTGGACGAGAGTTGCTGAAGGATACCTACGTGAGATACAAGTTCTTTCACCGGTCGCTGATCGCATCGTCAACAAGGCGATCGGCAACGATATCGTTGTGGGGATGATTGCGAGGCTCTTCCCTCAGACACGGGTTATTCATCTCAGAAGAGACCCGCGAGATCTTGCGATCAGTTGCTACATGGGCGCCTTCAACACCGCGGTGTTCCCATGGACAGCCCGTATCGAGTGGATTAATAAGGCGTGGGAACAATCGGAACGGCTCATGGCACACTGGAGGAACACCCTCGATGTTCCAATCCTTGAGCTGCGGTATGAGGAATTGGTGAGCGATCCGGAATCACAGATCCCGAAGATGCTCGACTTCCTCGGTCTCGATGACAGCAGCGAGTGCTACGAGTTCTACAGGCGCAAACGACGCGTGAGAACGCTCAGCCATGACCAGGTGAGCAAGCCGATGTACACATCCAGTGTCGGCAGGTACAAGCACTACGAGGCTCAGCTCGCGCCCTTTGCTCCTCCAGTCTATTAGCTAGGTGCCTAGATCCGGCTCGCCGGTTTGAGTGATCCCAGCGCAGAACGCTCATTGTCACGGCCTGCTCGTCCGGTTCCTGGATTAGTGCCTGGACAGAATGCTCGAGCAATGGGATTGCCCCCAATCGAGCCTTCGAAACGCCCTGAACGTCTCGGAAGCCGCGCCGGGAACACCGGGCCCCC
>WUAK01000074.1 GCA_009827205.1 Phycisphaeraceae bacterium
CGGTGAGGAGGTCGGCGATGCCGCGCCTGCCGCTGAGCCCGAGCCGCGCGCTCATTCCTCCCCCGATGAGATCGAGGTCGACAAGGATCGTGCGGAGCCCGGTGAGCGCGTAGGACGCGCCGAGCGACTGGATGAGCGTTGTTTTGCCATCGCCCGGCTCGGCGCTCGTGCACGCGATGACGACGGAGTTGTTGTCCCCGAAACCCTGTATCGCCTGCATCGTGTTGCGGAGGTTGTGGACACTGACCGCTGCGATGCGCTCGTTCTCGGGGTCGTGCTTCTCGAGTTCTGGAAGCGTGCCCAAGAGGGGCGGCAGCGACCGGACGGTCTCGAGCTCGTCGACGTACCGGAACGAGCGCTTCATGGCACCCAGCGCGATGATGCAGGCGACGCCCATAAACGCGCCGGCCATGAACCCCAGTCCCGCCAGCACCGGGCGTTTATCGCCCGCTTGTTTGGGAGCCGAAGGAGGCGAGAGCACCTCGACCTGGCCCTCCTGCATGCGCTGCTGGTTGATGCGAAGATCGTCGAGCTCGTTGTTGAGCCTGCTCTTCGTGTTTCTGTATCTATCGCGGCTCTCAACATCCTCTGCTATGTCACGCTGTGCTGCGCGGAGTTCGCGGAGCTCCTGGTCGATCGTTGCCTGGCGTTGGAGCTGAGCGTCAAGTCGTGCGCGCTGCGCCCGTGCGTTGAGTTCTCCGATCTCGAGCTCACCGGTGCCGTTGGCAATGAGATCCTCAACAATCTTGGCGCGGGCATTGATCTGAGCGTCCAGCTGGTGGAGTTCCCGTTGGAGGAGCTTGACCTCGGGGTTGCGTGTCCCCTTTTCTTCGATCATCAGATCAATGGTGACCACAAGCTGGCTTCGATTCAGCAACAGATCCTGCAAAACCTTGTCGTTCGGTGCAAGTGCTTCGGGTGAGAGCCCATCCATCTCCGGTTCGTTGTTGGCTTGGTTGTCAGCTTCGTTTTGACGAAGTTGTAGCTCAAGCCTCAGGGCTTCGATTTCCTGCTGGATGTTGTTTCTGACCTGCTCGAGTTGCACAATCCGTGGCTGGAGATCGGGTGTGCCGTACTCGGCGGTCGCCGCGGCGATGGCTGATTCGACGAGGTCGATGTCGCTGTCGAGCTTGCGGATGAGGTTGGTGAGTTCCTGTTCGCGCTGTGCGACGCCGCTCTTCTCTTCTTCGTAGCGGAGGAATGCGTCGGTGACTGCCTGGAGGGCGACTCGCGCGGTCCTCGGGTCGCTCGTTGTGCAGGTCGCGGTGAAGTACGAGGTCCGTCTGCCGCTGTCGGTCGAGATCGCGCTGCGGAGCCAGGAGGCGCCGCGCTCTGACGAGGGCCAGCCGACTTCCTGGAGTCGTACATCGCTCGCGGCGAGCAGGAGCACTTCGTCGGATTCGAACTCGAGCTTCTTGCGGGTAACGAGGTCGTTGTTGCGCATCTCGGGCGTGAGCACTTCACCGGTGACACCGATGATGTCGATCACGTCGAATGTCGCGCCGCTCTGATACTCGAGCCCGGTCCGGGTGTACCCGACGATGGCAAAGAGAATGCCGAGCGCTGCTGCCGTTGCGATAGTGAGCGGGAGCCTTCCTCTGATCGAGCGCTTGGCGAGCGTCAGCAGGTCAAAGGCCTGCTCCTCGCCCTCGTGAGGGAGGAATTCATCGGGCGTCTGCTTCGACGCCGGGGCTCTTGATTCGTTGAATGGGTTCAATTGAGTCCCTCCGCAACGGTCTGGATGACCGGGTCGAGTGCTGGTGCAAACTCCTCCAGCACCCGTTTGACATCTTCGCTCGAGCGGTCGCTGTCGAAGATGATTTGCAGCTGAGCCGAGCCCAGCTTGTTTCTTCGGCGGTTTGCCGATGCGTTTCGTACGCCGTTGAGGTCCGCGTAGATCGCGGGTGCCTCCTCGGACACTCCGTTTGTGGGCAGAGCAAAGAAGACGCCCACGGTCAATCGTATGTGCTCGCCGTAGTCGCCGATGCGATCAAAGCGGTACACGGTGAGATCGTGCTCGGCGCCTGCGAACGAGGCGTTGATGGTCTCGTGTTCGATCTCGTTCCAGCCGGTAGCCGGGTAGCACCGGGCCGGGTAGTGGCCCTGCATATCGCGAACGTCCGGGCAATGGACGACAACGACACGGAACCTGTCGTTCTCGTTGATGTAGCCCCTATGGAGCACGCGAGTTGGACGGAGCGTGTCGAGCACCTGGGGCGGCGCGGAGTTGAGATCCATGCCTATCCAGGGGCCCACTCGGTAGGGCATCTTATCGATTGTCCGACCGACGGTTTCAAAGTACGAATCCACGCCCTGGGGCGGCGACGGATTGAGGTTGCCCAGCGCCAGCAGGATGGACAGCAGCCCAGCCGAGACCACTGGAACGGCGATGCGCATCACGGGATGGACTTTCGGGATGGGCATTACTCTCTCATTGCTCCGTAACTCAGGACCGGGAGCTCCATCCAGCGCAAGAACCGCATGATGGCCCAGAGCACGAAGAGTGCGATGACCATCATGAACCAGCCTGAGATGTCGTGGAAAGTCGTCGCGGTGTTCTTGCTCGCGTAGCCGTAGAAAAGAACGGTCGGCATGAGCCTGAGGATGTTGACGATGACCGCCAGCAGCGGGCTTGTCGCCAGCAGCAATACCCGCACGAGCGCGGTCGCTGGGATTGAGAACGCGAATGTGTAGGTGACGACCCCGAGCGCCGCAACCATCCGCATCCCGTTGCACGCCTCGGCGACGATGACGTTTTCGCCGTTGATGACGAGACCGTTGCCGGTGCGGACCACCGGGACGCCCGCGATGTCGAGCAGGTACTGCGAACTGGTCGCGCTGATGTTCTGGAGAGGCTCGGCGATCCTGAGCCTGATCTCCGCGGGCACGGGCAGCAGGAAGAGCAGCGCAACGGCTGGAACGGACATCTTCGCGATGGGTTTGATGCCCGCGATGGAGACCACGGCGCCGAATACGAGCAGCAGCGCGGACAGGTGCCAGAAGAGATCGATCGAGTTCTGAAGGCCGTACTCACCGAGGAGCCAGGCGCCGACGATGATGATCGGCCCGAGGACTGATGGCTCTGGCGCTGAGCGAGCGATGCGTCCTCGTCTGAGCCAGGCGAGCCAGATTGCAACGGGGATGGCCAGCAGCACGTGTGATTGCTCGGCGTCGGTCCAGCCTCGGCTAAAGATGTCGAACCACGCCTTCCAGCACGCACCGATCGCGGCGCACAGGAGGACCCCCAGCGCTGCGACATCGAACGGCTTCCAGTTGCGCATGAACGACATGATCTAGCCCGAGGGCACTCCTTTCCTCGTTGCCGCGACGACTGTGTCTACGACAACATCGCCCTCGGGTACTACGGCCCCAGGGCAGACGAGCGATCGCACCACGATCGCGCCGGGCCCGACTTTCGCGCCGGGCATGATGACAGCATCGGCGACTACGGCGTCTCGCGCCACCTTGGCATCCTCCGCGATGCGGGATTTATCCGCGGTTCTGGTGATCGGGTTCATGCGTCCGAGAACAGGCTGACGCTCTGTGATCGGGCATGGCTTCCCGGACGCGACCGATGACGCCATAAGGAACTGCTCGAGAGTCCGTAGAGGGAACGGCATGAAGTTACGTGTGGTCGAGGTCCGGATATCGAGACCGCGCTCGATGCATTTAGGGAGCCACTGCTCTTTGACATCCATGAACCCGGTGTCGGGAACCAGTTGGAGTGCGGAAGCGCGCATGAGCGTGATGCCGGCGGGCGTGCCATCGGGTGAGCGCGCGACGAGAACATCAGGTTCGTGCTCGCTCCAGTCGGAGAGGAGTTGGGTGATGGTGCCGGCGATGTACCTGGCTGCTTCGGCGACCAGGATGATCGAGTCTGGGTTGTCCTCATTCGTGACATCCCGAAGCACACCGGCAGGCCCCCGAAACTCGTCTGGCTCGGCCATGGTGCGGACTTCGAACCGATCGTCGGCAAGGACATGTGTTGGTTCGTAAGGCGGGCCGCTATGAACAACCCTGATGCTGGGGTGGTCGATGCCCGCCGAGAGTGCGAGGTGATCGAGCACGTCACACCATCGCCCGAAGACGGTCTCCTTTGCCGAGAGCCAGAGTTCGAGTGTGAGCTGACCTGTGAGCTTTGCGAGCGGTGATGGCACCAGGCCTCCAGCGAGCAAGATGCACGAATCCAGTCTGGGCAAGGACTTACCAACCTCACCCGATGGTTCGTTGCCGCCAGTTGGAGACTGCCTGATCATCCCAAACCACCCCCAGAGTGGAGTACCCGAAGTGGGACATCCCCGGATCTTCCATCGCCAAGATCGCCATCCAACTGAGTTTATCCACGACGGGACCCAGACCAAGTATTAGGGTGAGGCACTCGATCCCCTGATTCGGGTAGAAATCGATGAAATCAGCACTTTCAGGGCGAATGGGATCCCGATGACGAGATAGCGGTGCGCCAGCCTCTTTGGTTCTTGCAGGAGTCGGTGGGCCCACTCGAGGCCGATCTTTCTGCACCAGGCGGGGGCTCGCTTCACATCACCCGTGACAAAGCTCAGGCTAATCCCGATGCCCAGGAACCAGGTGCTCGGCATCTTGTGACGCAGGACTTCGATCAGGCGTTCCTGCTTCGGGCAACCCAGCGCGACGAGGACGATGTCCGGGTCTGTGCGCTGAAGGTCGCTCGTGATCTTGTCCATCTCTTGTTCGTTCTTCTCGAACCCGAAAGGCGGGCAGTGTGTGCCGACGACGCGCAGGCCTTCGTATTTCTCCTCGAGAACTGTCTTGGCTTGCTCAGCGATCCCCTCGTCTCCTCCGAGGAGGTAGACGCTCCTGTTGTCGCGCGCAGCGCGCTTGCAGATGTTCCAGACAAGATCGGAACCGGCGACGCGTTCGGGGAGCGGGTTGCCCGAGAGCTTGCTCGCCCAGATAAGCGGCATCCCGTCGGCGAGCCTTAGTGATGAAGGCTCGACGAGCTTTGCGAACGACTTGTCGTGTGTGAGCTTGTGCAGGATGTCGAGGTTTGGTGTGACGACCCAGCCGCCTTTGCCGGCATCGAGTGCGCGCGCGATGTGATCGACGGCCTCGTCCATCGTCACGCGGTGGACCCATGCGCCGACGATGTTGACGCGCTCGGGCTCGGCGGGCGGGGCGGGATTGGTCACGCCGCCGACTGCCGGTGCTGGTTGTTGTGCGATCTGTCCCATTCGTCAATCGTTCTTTGGTTTGCTTCTTTGGCCGCGGCTGACTTTCCGATCACGAGTGATCGGTGTTCGAACTTGCGCAGGAAGCGTCTGAACTCTTTGGTGCCGTGCCTCGGGTAGCGTGTGAGCATGGACTTGATGTATCCCACCAGGATGCCGAGTCCGCCGATGAAAACGGGGCGTTCTCTCATTCGGTAGAGCGTGACAAAGAGCATGTAGAAGGGGCTGGTGCCCATGTACCACTTGGCGCGACCCCAGCGTTGTCGGCCGTGAAAGATACCTTTATAAGAGGAGCCCATGAGCCTTCTATGGATGATTCGGAGCTCTTGGTGTTCTTCGCTCTGAGCGATCCATCCCTTCATCCTGCACATGTGCCCGTCGATGCCGTCCCAGCCGACTTCTTCTGCGAAGCGCCCGATATCTTCGAAGCACTCGATGCGGAAGAACTTGGCGTTGCCCACGGCGTTCTCGTCTCCGGTGGGTTCTGGTTCGAGTTCACCGGACGGGAGGCGGAAGAAGAGCTTGCCCGAGTAGTTGCCGTAGCGAGGGTGCGAGTTCATCTTGTCCATGACGAGCTCGAAGTAGCGGGGCGGGAACTCGAGGTCTGCGTCGATCTTGCAGACGAAGTCGAAGTCGTCCTTGTTGATCTGCTCGTAGCCCTCATTGAATGCGGCGATGACGCCCGGTCCGACACGCCTCTCGCCTGCGTTCTTGCGGTGATGGACCTTGAACCAAGGGTACTTGGCCTCGGCCTCGGCGAGGATGCGCGGGGTGTCGTCGGTGGATCCGTCATCGACGAAGAGGCAGAGCGTCGGTTTCTCGGACTGTGCGGCGAGCGAGTCGATGGTGGCCTGCGCGTGCTCGGCTTCGTCCTTGCAGGGACAGATGAGCGCGTACCTTCGCTCCGGGGTTGGCTTGCTCTGGTTCTCGGTCTGATCGCTCATGCGGGTGGGGGTCTCTCGGTACGGGGCGCGTTCGTCAACGGTATCGGCGCATCGGGGGCGCGTCATTGCGATCAGGCTGCTGCTCTGGTCAGATGGGGCAGGTCCCAGAACACATCGAAGGCGTCGCACGTCTGAAATAACTGCCTGTTCATGCGCCCACAGATGATCGGTCCTTGCGATGGGTGCTTGTCCGAAGGGAGTGGGTTTTGGCGCTGACAGGCAATCTGGGTTGTGGCGCTGTAGTGGCTGCGCTACCGGTAGCGGCTGGAGCCCCTGTGATGGGGGTGACGACTCGGGATTCGAGTGAAGTTCCAATGGGCTCACGGACCTCATGCGGGCGGCCGATCGATGCTCGTAAGCCTTGAATTGACAAGGCGTTCGGAGGTCGAAATGAACGTGACAACCATGTGCAAAGCCGGTGCGGCAGCACTCGTTCTCAGTTCTGGAGCCTTTACGGCTCCTGCGGCGGCTCAATCGGCGGGGGGAGACGTCGAGATGGAACGCATCGTGATCGCGATGCCCAACGGAAAGCGGATTATCCGCTACGTGCCACGCACGACCAGGACAGGCGGATCCAGCAACGGCGGGTCCAATACGGACACGCCCCCGGGCGTAAGGCCGCCCGACGGCGACGGCGACGATACGGGGGATGGTCTTTGGACGCCGCCCGATGTCCCAGATGATCTTGCGAGACAGGTCGCCCAATGGCTCTCCTTGTACCGCGACGGGAACATGCAGGCCGACGTCAACGGTGACGGCGTCCTTGACCCGAACGACTACACCGCGCTTCTTGCAATTCTCAATGGCAACGGATCGCGCCCGGGTGATGACGGTGGCAACACTGGCACAGGCGGCAACGACGACGGCGGTGGAGGAAGCGACGACGGCGACGGCGGGGGCGACGACAACGGCGGGGATGGCGACAACGGCGGCGGTGACGACGGCAGCAACACCATCGACGGCTGGACCGAGCTTGCTCCGTCCGCCGAGAGCCGCGTGATTTATGTGTCAAGCAGCGTGGGTGACGACGACAACGACGGGCTCTCGCCCGAGTCCCCCGTCCGTTCGCTCAGCCGAGGGCTGAACAAGCTCCGCAACGGCAAGCCCGACTGGCTTCTCTTCAAGCGTGGAGACACGTTCACCGGCAGCTTCGGCCGCTTCGAGTTCAGCGGTGAGAGCCAGGACAAGCCGCTTGTCATCGGCGCGTACGGCCAGGGCCCGAGGCCCAAGATCTACACGGGCAGCACACCCGCGTTCAACCTCGCGGGCAACGACACACGCAAGCACATTGCCATCACGAGCCTGCACTTCGAGCCCAGCTCGGGTCACCCCTCGGGCGGGATCCGGATCGTGACGGGCACCGTTGAGGACGTCCTCATCGAGGACTGCTACCTCAAGGAGTACGCGGTCAACATCCTCGTGCAGGGAGAGCGCACGGACACGATGCAGGACATCCGCATCCGCCGGAACATCCTCCTCGACGCGATGGGCACGACCCACGCACAGGCGATCTACGCCTCGCATATCGAGGGCCTTCTTATCGAAGGCAACATCATTGACCGCAACGGCTGGGACCACCGGGTCGGGCGCAGCGATGCGACCATCTTTGCCCACAACTGCTACATCCAGCGTTCCGTCTTTGGACTCGTCTTCAAGAACAACGTCGTGATGCGTGCCTCGTCGCACGGCCTCCAGGCTCGCATGGGCGGCATCGTCGAGAACAACGTCTTCTACCAGAACCCGATGGCCATCATGTTCGGCAACGAGGGCGTCAAGGACAACGAGTACGCCGTTGAGGGCAGGATCAAGCACAACGTCATTCTTGAAGGCGTTGACATCAACTCGAATCTACGGCGAGGCGACGGCATCGTTCTTCAGCACACGGCTCGCGTTGACGTGACCGACAACATCCTGAGCAAGAACCTCAACGCACCCTCGAGCGCCTACGCCATCTCGATCGACGGCCCCGACACGGCTCCCGTCGAGAACGCGCTCATCGCCAACAACGTTGTGCACGACTGGGACCTCCCGTTCCGTGTTCATGACTACAACGCTGTCAGCGCGACCTTCAGAGACAACGTCCTCTACCACTCCGACGACGACAAGCCCCTGATCAAACACCGCAGGCGCCAGACGGTCGGCAACGTTGACTACGAGGGCAACCATTATCTGCGAGCGGGCGATGCCGATTGGTTCCAGTTGGGCTCGACCGAGCTGGATCTGGGCGAGTGGCGCAACGACCACGCCCAGTACGCCCAGCCGCTGGACGGCTCGTTCGTCGATGGTCAGCGCACGCTGGACACGTACGCTCGTTCGATCGGTCTGAGCGGCGCCGGCGGGCTGATCACCGAGATGAGGGCTCTGCGCAAGGGTGACTGGGATTCACGACTGACTCCCGATGCGATCGGCGCGTATTTCCGCGAGGGCTTCACCGTAACCGGCGTGACAAACTAACGCCTTCCGCTGGCCGGGAGGAGAGAGAACCGTGCCGCGCGGGGAACCGCGCGGCATCGGGTTTACAGGGTGGGCGGGGGCCTGCCCGCAGGCGACATTCCGGCGCGACTCGCCGGGCTATGCTGGGCTAACGATGCGAATCGGCTACGTCATCCCCGAGTTCCCCTCGCAGACGCACGTCTGGATCTGGCGCGAAATCCTGCACACCCGCGAGTGGGGGATGGATCTCAGGATCTTCTCGACAAGCAAGCCAGGCGAGAAGGATCGCGCCCGGCACAGTTTCGCTGGGGAAGCAGAGCACGAGACGACGTATCTCTGGCCGAAACCCAAGCTGCAGGCGATCGGAAGCGTTGCGGCGCAGGCGCTTCGGAACCCGATCGGGTTTTTCTCGTGCGTGAAGCTCGCGCTGACGATGGAGAAGACGAAGAACAGGGGCAAGGTCAGGCCCTTGCTGCCACTGATCGTGCCGGCTTGTATTCTCGCCGGCGAGGTGCGCAAGGCTGGCATCGACAGGATCCATTCTCACAGTGTCGCGCGGAGCGCGGTGATCTGCATGATGGTCAAGCGACTGACCGGTGTGCCGTATTCGCTGACTCTGAACGCGGACCTTTCGTGGTGGGGCGGCGCGGTCGAGCGCAAGATCGCCGAATCTGACTTCACGATCGCGATTACGCAGGCGTTGCTCGATGAGGTGCGTGAGAAGTTCCGGGCGATCCCGGAGTCGCGCACGCTACTCGGGCGGATCGGTGTGGACACGAAGCGCTGGGCCAGGCCCATCGATCGTCCGTTGCCCGGCGACGGCGCACGGAGGATGCGGATTGTCAGTGTCGGGCGGATGCACCACAACAAGGCGTTCGATGTGCTGATGGAGGCGTCGAAGCGCCTGATCGACAAGGGCTACGAGCTTGATGTGCGGATCATCGGTGACGGCGGGGAGCGAGACAAGCTCGAAGCCATGAGGCGTGAGCTCGGTCTTGAGAACACGGTGTCGTTCCTGGGTTCGATGTCCGAGGATCAGATCATCGACGAACTGCTCAGCGCAGACGTGTTCAGTGCGGTCAGCAGGCACGAACCGCTCGGCGTTGTGTACATGGAGGCGATGTCGCTCGGGGTTCCGACACTCGGGACGACCTCGGGCGGTGTCGGCGAGATCATCGACTCGGGCGAGAGCGGGTTGCTCGTCGAGCCCGGTGATCCCGAGGAGCTGGCGAGGGTGATCGAGTCTCTGTTAACGGATGCGGAGCGGCGCCGCCGCATGGGCGAGGCGGGCAGGCGTGCGATCGTTGAGAAATTTGATAGCCGGATCGGTGCGGCGACCATCTTTGAGAAGCTGACGGGTGAAACCGCTCCGCGAGACGCGTTGAACGATCACCCGCCTGCACAGAAAGCGGCCAGCGCGTGAGTACGCTCGGCTCCGAAGCGGGGCAGCCTTCGCTCAAGAAGACCGCGGTCCACGCGTCGATGTGGGCGATGGGCGGCTTCGCGGTCGGTAACTTTCTCAGGCTCGCATCGAACATCATCCTCGCCCGATTACTCGTTGAGAACATCGGCGCGCTCGGGCTTATGGCGCTGGTGACCGCGTTCTTGCAGGGCCTTCGCATGTTCAGCGACATGGGCCTGAACCTCGGTGTAGTCCAGCACAAGGACGGCGAGAAGAAGGAGTTCGTCAGGACCGCGTGGACGCTGCAGGCCATCCGCGGCATCGTGCTGTACGGCGCGTGCTGGCTCCTTGCCTATCCGTTCGCGGCTTTCTACGACGAGCCGATCTTGATGCAGCTCATCCCGATCACGGGCGTCATCACGCTCATGAATGGGTTTGCCTCTTCGGGGCTGATCCTCGCCAAGCGCAATCTCGACGTCAAGAAGCTCACGTTTATAGAGCTTGGCAGCCAGATCGCCGGGCTCACGGTGATGATGGTCTGGGCGTTCCAGTCGCCGACGGTGTGGGCGCTCGTTGCGGGGAATGTCTCGGGTGCCGTGTTCCGCACCGTGATCTCGCACATCGTGTTCTTTGAGAAGAGTGTGTGGTTCGGGTGGGACAAAGCCGCGGCGGTAACGCTTCTTAAGTTCGGCGGATGGATCTTCCTTGCAACTGTGCTGACATTCCTCTCGACTCAGATAGACAAGCTCGCGTTCGGCAAGGTCTTTGACGTCTGGGCGCTGGGCATCTTTGGTGTCGCTGCGACGTTCTCGATGGTCCCGACGCAGGCTGTCATGAGGCTTGGCAATCAGGTCGTGTTCCCTACGTATGCCAAGGTCGTAAACCGTGGGGATGATCTTTCGAGTGTGCTCGATCGGGTACGCGAGCCCGTGCTCGTCGCGGCGGGGCTCGCCGCGAGCGGGATGTTCGCTGCAGGACCTTGGCTTGTGAAGTTGCTTTATCCGGTTGAGTTCGTCGCGGCGGGATGGATGCTCCAGCTCCTTGCGGTCGGGATGCTCATGCGTGTGCTGAGCGAGACTTCGAAGGCGGCGCTGCTTTCGGT
>WUAK01000075.1 GCA_009827205.1 Phycisphaeraceae bacterium
CCGGTGTGCGGTCGTCCCGCTCGCCCTTGCCGCCTCTGCCCCGGCCTCCGCCGCGGCCCTTGTTGTCGCCCGGCTTCTTGTCGCCCTTTGGAGCTTCCTTGGTCTGCTTGATCGAGAGGCTGATCCGGCGCGAGTCAGAGTCGACCTTGAGCACCTTGACGCTCACCACCTCGTCCGGCTTGAGCACGTCGGCAGGGTTGTTGATCCGCTTGTAGTCGATCTCGGAAACGTGCACGAGACCTTCAAGCCCTCCGGGGAGTTCGACGAACGCGCCAAAGTCGGCAAGGTTCTTGACCTTACCCGTGACGACCTCGCCTTCCTTGATCTCCTCCGCGGCCGCTGAGAACGGGTCGGCTTCGAGCTGCTTGAGACCCAGGCTGATGCGGTTCTCGTCCCAATCGAGCTTGAGGACCTGAACCTGAACCTCCTGGCCTTCCTGCACATACCTGGCGACGTTCTTCTCGCCCATGTTCACGCGGTCATGCGAGAGGTCGGAGACATGGACAAGGCCGTCGACGCCGCCGATGTCGACGAACGCGCCGAAGGGCATGATCTTCTTGACCTTGCCCGCGACGGTCTGGCCTTCCTGGAGCGATTCTTTCAGCTCTGCCTCGAGCTTCTTACGCTGCTCCTGCAAGATCTGGCGTCGGCTCAGAACGATGTTGCCAGAGCCTCTGCGATCGACGCGCTGCACGTGGCACTCAAATTTCTCGCCCTTGAAAATCGACAGATCGGGGATGCGATCGAGTGAGACCTGGCTCGCCGGCATGAACGCGCGGTGTCCCGCGACTTCCATGTCGAGCCCGCCTTTGTTGACATCGACAACGCGCGCTTCGACAACCTGGCCCGGCTCGAGCATCTCCCAGTCGGCCTTCTTGACCGCCCCCGGGCGGGAGCAGACATACAGGCTCTCGCTCGCTTCGTAACGGTCAACGGTGACCTCGAGCTCGGAGCCGACCTTCGGCGGTTCCTCGCCCTCTTTCCACTGGCCGCGATCGACGACACCCAGTTCCTTGGGACCGAACTCAACGAACAGATCGCTCGGCCCAACGCTGACAACGATCCCCGAGCGGTGCTCGCGACCGGCGTGCACTACGCGTGGCCCGCGGAGGCCCTTCTTCGGGGCGTTCGCCGCGGCTTGCTTGGCTTCGTCGATTTCCTTCGGGTCGTGCGCGTGACCCTGATCGGCGAGCTTGTCGAGCTCGGCCATCGCCTGGGCGAGCTCGCCCTGGATCTCCGCGTCGAGACCGTCGGTCGGGTTCGACTGGTTGCTAGGGGGCGTAGTCGGGGCAGGCGCCTGCGATTCACCCTGCGGCTGCGGGGTCTGGTCGTTGGGCTTCTGCTGATCTTGGTTGGGGTTGTCCATCGCTGTCCGGTCCGGGGAGCTGTGTATCGATCGCCGGCTGCGCTCGTCGCGCGGTCTCACCGGGGAGTCGAGTCTACCGCGATGTCGGACGATTTGCCGATCGAATCACGCGGTTGTTGCTGATTTCGGGAGACCTTCCTGGATCGCCTCAACGATGCGCTGGGCGGTCCGGACGTTGGCAAGGCCCGCGTCGGCGTCGATGTCGGGCCTCCTGCCCGAACGGACGGAGTCGAGGAAGGCCTCGATCTCCATGACGATGGGCTCGCCGTTGTCCACGTCGAGGTTCTCGACGTTCACAAGCTCGTCCCACTGCAGGTTGGTCAGGTCCATGCCCTCGCCCAGCTGCTCGCGTACTTCAGCCATCTGAGCCTCGTTGGCGACGCGCCTGATCAGGGTGCCTGACTTCTTGGCGTAGTCGATCTTGATGTACGCGTCCTCAGAGGTGATCCGCGTCACGCGCTCAGTCTTGAGGGCGAGCCTGCTGAACGTCATGTTGGCGACACAGACACCCTGGCCCTCACCCAACTCCCATGTCAGTCGGGCGTTGCAGAGATCCTCGTGCTCGGTGACAACCGAAACGCCCGATGCCTCGACGCGATCGGGTTCCCGGCCGCCCATGAGGCTGATCACGACGTCGAGGTCATGGATACCCATGTCCATCACGACACCGATGTCGATCGAGCGGAAGGTCATGGGGCTCACGCGGTGGACCTCCATGAACCGGGGGATGATTTCGAGTCCCTCGGCGGTCGCGCGGGTCAGCGCTCGCATGATCGGATTGAAACGCTCGATATGGCCGACCATCAGGATCGCGCCCGACTCGTCGGCGATCTTCTTGATCGCCTCGGCTTCCTCAGGATCCTGCGCCAGGGGCTTCTCGATCAGGCACGCGATGCCGGCGCGGAGCAGGGGCTCGGCCATCTCCTTGTGGTAGATCGTGGGCACCGCGACGCTCGCTGCGTCGGGTTTGGCGGCGACGACTTCTTCGAGCGTGTGAAGCACGGGGCAGCCAAATTTCTCAGCGATCTCTTGCGCACGCTCGGGGTTGGCGTCGTACACGCCCACCAGCTCGATGTCGTCCATCTCGGCGTACACACGCGCGTGGTGCTGACCCATCCGGCCTACACCGACCGCGGCGCAACGGAGCTTCCGACGCGCGGGCTTGCCTTCGATCATCTGCGTGCTCCTGGGTGCTGCATCGCTCATTGAGTCTTTGTCCTCTTGAATGCCGGGCCGACTATGCCCGGTCTATGTACCGCGGGTTGTGTGTCAGTGAGATCGCTGGGTGTTTCCTAGGTTCCAGTTGCGTTCTCGTCTGCGGGCAGGATCTCTTCAACAGCGCATGCGAGTCTTTCGAATGTGGTGAGCCCGACGAACCGCCTCGCGACCTCGCCGCCGTTCATGATGACGAGGGTGGGAACGTTGCGGACCTCGTAACGCTCGGCAAGAGCCGCGTCGTGATCGGTGTCCACCTTGAATACGCGGACGCGTCCGGCGTAGCTCTCGGCGAGCTGTGCGATCACGGGCTCGATCATCCTGCAGGGCATGCACCACGACGCGCCGAACTCGACAACGACCGCGCCCGTCAGCGCGTGCGCGTCGAAGGTCTCACCCGTGATCGTCTCTACTCGCGTGCCCATGCATGCTCCGTGCTCGTCTCGGTCTGCATCTGGTCAGAGCCGAGGGCCATCTTGGCCTTTCGTAAGTCTATGCGCTGGCAAGGCCCGACGCATCATTTGGTACCGGGCTTCGCCTCATACCGGGCAGGTCCTAGAAAAGCTCATCCGGGTGACCTGACAGCAGCAATAACCCTGAGTGCCTGCACGTGCTCCTTCACGTCATGCACCCGAAAGAGTGATGCGCCTTCTTCTGCGTGTAGGGCGGTGACCGCAAGCGATCCGCTGAGCCGTTCAGAAGGATCGCTGTCTCGATCCAGAGCCACTCGCCCAACGAAGCTCTTCCGGCTTGCTGCGCTCATCACCGGGTACCCGAGCGCGCAAAGCTCATCTGTTCGACGGATGAGTTCAATGTTCTGTTCGACCGACTTCCCGAAACCGAGGCCCGGGTCGATCACGATCGCGGATGCATCCACGCCCGCGAACTGGGCCGCTTCGATGCGCGCAGAGAGATACTCCCTGACACACGCAACCACATCCGAGTACTTCGGAGATGACTCGTATCTGTCGCTGAAGGAGTCCTTGTCGGGTGGTGCGAGCCTGTGCATCAGAATGAGCCCCGCGCCCGTCTTGGCTGCAACACCCAGCATCGCGTCGTCTTCTTCCGCGCCAGAGACATCGTTGATCACATCCGCGCCCACCTCGATGGCGCGTCTGGCAACCTCAGAGCGCGTCGTATCCACCGAGATCGCGATGCCGGGCAGTGCCCTGCGGACCGCTTCGATGACCGGGATCACACGTGCGATCTGCTCTTCGATGCTGATCCGCTGCGCACCGGGGCGTGTGGACTCGCCTCCGATGTCGAGCATGGCAGCGCCGTCTTCGACACATCGCTTTGCGCGCTGCAGCGCTTGCTCGGTTGTGTTGTAGGAGCCGCCGTCGGAAAAGCTGTCGGGCGTGATGTTGAGGATGCCGACAACTTTTGGCGTAGTCAGATCCAGTACCCTGCCGTGCGCGAGTTTCCATGTGCGTTTGTTCACGCGTGGACTGTATCTCGTTCAATGAAACAGCGGGCCCGTCCGGAGACAGGCCCGCTGATCAGGGTCTTTCAATAGTGCTTTTGAGAGATCAGAAGCTGGGTGCTTCCTCGGCGCCGCCGCCCGGGCCCATCCCGCCGCCCATGGCGCCAAACGCAGCGCCCGCGTCCTTGCCGAGCGTGATGAGATCCTGGGGGACCACGGTGCGGAAGCTCATGCCACCGTCGCCGCTGGCGATCGACATCGCAAGCGGGGTGACGTTCTCGGGAACATCGAGGTTCACGGGGCCCGCGAACATCGCGATGGTCGGGAGCACCATGTTCATGATCGCGCCGCCGTCGACGTAGGCGAGCATGATCGGATCGCTGTGCAGGCGGTCGGCCTGCTGCTTGAGCAGTTGATCCTGGGCGAGGGCGCCACCGTTGGTTGCCGACTGAACAGCCTTCTCGAGCATGTCGCTCTTGGTGCTGTAGGTGACAACGACATCGTTGGCGTCGGCCTTAGCGATGTATCCGTTGGGCCCGCCTGTCGGTCCGAAGAGCATGGGCATCATCATCTGCATCTGCATCGCGCCGGGCTGGCTCATGTCGGGCAGCATCTGCATCGACCAGCGGTGCGCGGTTGTGCCTGCGACATCCTCACCCGCATCGTTGAAGTTGGTAGTCATGCTGATGCCGTTGACGACCTGGTCGTTGGCAGCCTTCATCTGCTCCGAGAACTGACCGATAAGCGCGTCGGCGTCTTCGGTCTGGATGACCGCGGTTGTTGCGGTGAGCAGACCGCCGCCCATCAGGCCTCCGGGGCTGACGCCCATCACCTGCGCCATGCCGTTGGCGTTCTCGATGAACCCAGCCGGGCTCAGGCCCGGGATCTGGCTGGCCTGCTCGTTCATCGCCGCGAGTTTGGTCATCGCAGCCTTCAGACCCTCGGACGAGAAGTCCATGGCATAGGCGAAGAGGTAGTCGCCGCCCGGGAGCTTGCCCATAAGTTCGGAGGCGTTGCCGCCGCCGGCGAATGTGTTTGCAAACTCGGTGCCTTCCTTGAAGTTGACGCCGAACTCGACGCTGAAGCCGTAGTCGCCGCCTGCCATGCCCATGAGCCCGCGATCGGCCTGCTCCGCGAAGCCGCGGACAAGGCCGTCGATCATCTCGACCTGGGCCTGCGTCTGATCAGCCGGAGCGCCGCCCATGGCCATCATCTGCTGCATGTTCTGGGCGCCCTCGGCCCATCCCTCAAGCATGGGCTCCTTGAGGTGCTCCATGTTTGCGATGACGAGAACCGCGTTCTCATCCGACATCCGGCTGCCGGTCTCACCGATGCGGTCCTCGTGGTCGTCGCTGTTGCCACCTTCAGCAGCGAAGCCCGCGAGTGTGTCTTCCTGGGGGGAGATCGCCGCGAAGCCCTCGCCTGCGTTCTTGACGAAGACGGTTTCGCCTTCGAGATCGAGTGCTTCGAGGCCTTCTCCCGAACCGCCAAGACCCGTGACGACCGCGTTGTAGTCGGTGACGGGTACGAGGATGACCATTGGTGGCTCCTCGTTCTCGATGTCTTCGATCGAGAGGATGGCAATCGCAGCCGAGCCGTCGGCGTTGATGCCGGGCATCGAGAGCATGGAGCGGGCCATCATGATGCCGCCCTGCGCCTCTTGCTGTTCGAGCACGCCCGCGATCGCGTCGGCCTGGTCAAAGAATGCGTTGACATTGCCGATCGAAATCACGACCGGTGTGTCTGCGGGCACTCGGTCGAGCGCCTCGGGCACGTCGGCCGCGGCCACACCCAGGGGCAATCCGGCCACTACCACCGCAGCCAAAGCTCTGCTCAAAACCGTCTTCATCAGTCGTCCTTTCGTCATACATGCCCGCGCGGGCCGCACACCGGCCGCTTCCGATCCTTCGCGGGGCTGCAAGGGACGATCTAGCGATTTCGGCCCCCGCCTGACTTGTTGTTGGGTGAATCCCACCCGTGCGTTGCAACACTAGGTGCACAGGGATTCCCCGGGTACTCCCTTCAACGGCTGAAAATAGCCCCCCGTTACACCCCATCGCCTCACAAAGAAGCCCCCCGATCGCGTGTCAGGGGGCTTCAGAACGCAAGTGATATTTTTGACAGATTCGTGAAAAAGAGCGGTCAGGAAGCCCGGGCCCGTTTCTCCTCGGCCTCGTCCTCGATCTCGTATTCCTCCTCATCAACCTCTGAGGGATCGATCTCGTTGCCGTCCTCGTCTACGAGCACGTACTCGTATTCGTCCTCTTCCTCTGCTTCCTCGTCCTCTTCGTACTCGTCTTCAGCCTCGGCGTCCTCGTCTTCGTCTTCCTCGTACTCGTCTTCGGGCTCATCGTCCTCTTCGCCCACGAGCTCGGCTTCTTCGTCGTCTTCCGCTTCGACCTCTTCGTCTTCGTACTCCTCGTCCTCGGCCTCGAGTTCCTCGTCGGTCTCGAACGGAGCCTCCTCTTCTTCCTCTTCGGCCTCAACGACGGATGACTTGGTTTCCACGATCGGAGCCGTTTCCACCTCTGCTTCCTTGGACTGGCCGGTCACGCCCTGGACTGCTTGGTAGTTCGCCTTCGCCTGTTCCTGATCCATCGCGTACTCGTCGTCGGAGCGCATGTCACCGTCGGCTTCGCGCGCCGCCTTCTCGTTGAAGGCCTTCATCGCCTCCCATTCCTCGAGCGTGATGGCCACCTCGCGTGCAACCGAGCCCTTGTGCTCGCCGATGATCCCGGCGATTCCCATGAGATCGATGAGCCTGCTCGCGCGCGTGTACCCGATCGCGAGTCGGCGCTGAAGCAGCGATACCGAGCCACGCTTGGTTTCCAGGACGATCTCGACGGCGCGATCGAACAGCGGATCCTCTTGCGCCGCCTCGAGCGAAGCGCTGGAGTTGTTCTCGCTCATCTCGAGACGCTGTTCGTCCGGGTCGCCAGACTTGAGCTGCATCAGCTGACGCTCGTACGTCGGTCCTGCGATGTCGCGCATGAAGCGGACGACGTGGCGGATCTCCGAATCCTCAACGAGCGTGCCCTGTGCGCGGTGCAGCTTGTGGCTCCGCGGGCTCAGGATCAGCATGTCGCCCTGACCGAGCAGCAGCTCGCCGCCCTTCTGGTCGAGCACGATCCGCGAGTCCATGCCGGACGCAACCTTGAACGCGATCCTGCAGGGCATGTTCGACTTGATCAGACCCGTCACGACGTTCGCCTGCGGGCGCTGCGTTGCAAGAATCAGATGGATGCCGACCGCACGCGCCTTCTGCGCGATGCGGATGATCGAGCCCTCGACCTCCTTGTTGGTCATCATGAGATCCGCGAGCTCGTCGATGATGAACACCATGTAGGGCATCTGTCGCGGCACGCGCGCCTGCTGCTCCTCGGTCTGAGCACCGAGCCTCTCGCACAGCTCCTCGAACTCCAGAGAGTTGTACGAGCTGATGTCCCGGCAGCCTGCCTCGGCGAGCAGCTCGTACCGCTCGTCCATCTTCTTGACTGCCCACTCCAGGATCGCCGCGGCTCGGTTCATCTCCGTCACAACCGGGCACATCAGGTGCGGGATGTCCTTGAACTGACTCATCTCGACCATCTTCGGATCGACCAGCACGAGCTTGAGCTCGTTGGGCTTCTTCGTGTAGAGGAAGCTCATGATGATCGTGTTCATGCACACCGACTTGCCAGAGCCCGTGGTGCCCGCGATGAGCATGTGGGGCATCTTGGTCAGATCCTCGATGAGTGGGTCGCCCGCCGAGTCCTTGCCGAGGAACATGGGCAGCTTCATCTTGGCGAACTTCTCGCGCTTGGACATCAGCTCGCGGAGACGTACGCGTTCCTTGGTCGGGTTGGGCACCTCGACGCCGACCGTGTCGCGACCGACCTGGTTCGACACGATGCGGATGTTGACCGCCTTGAGCGAACGAGCAAGGTCGCTCGAGATGCTCGTCAGCTTGCTGACCTTCGTTCCTGGCGCAAGCTTGATGTCGAAGAGCGTGATGACCGGGCCAGACTCGATACCAACGACCTCGCCCGCGATGCGGTACTCGCGAAGCGCGCTCTCAAGCGCCTCGGCCTGCTCGCGAACGAGCGTTTCGAGCGTGTCACTGAAGTCGTCGTCCGGCTCTTCCAGCAGATCGAGGCCCGGGAACTTGTACCCCTCGAGCTCTGCGTAATTCTGCAGATCCGAGAGGTCGTCATCGGTCGCCATCTCTCTGTTGGCACCAGCGAAACGCAGCGGCAGTTTGGCAACTTTGTCGCGGATCGAATCCTCTGTGAACACCTGCGGAGCGCCGGCGAGATCCTCGTCGTCCTCGTCTTCTTCTTCGTCCTCGTACTCGCCCTCGGCCTCGTAGTCCTCGTACTCGTCCTCGTCGTACGCGGCGTCCTCGTCCTCATCGACCGTTTCCACAGCCTCGATGTGCTCGTCGTCGGCTTCGATGACCCTGACGGACTTCTCCTTCTTCTTGCGCGCCGCAACCAACCTCTTCCGCTCGGCCTCGGTGAACTCTTGCTCTTCGACATCGTCGAGATCGGTTGCGCGCGTCACGGGCACACGCACGCGTTCGTAGGCACCACCCAAGAGGCGCCTGATCAGATCGCCGGCGACGGTGCCCTTCTCGGCGACGTAGCCCATGTGAGCAGCGGCCCAGACCGGAGCAGCGACGAGCCAGCGGTCCAGTGCGACGACCAGACCGAGCAGGATGGTGAGCATGAGCGCAAGCGCCGTGCCGAGCCCGCCGAAACGCAGGGCGAGTTCATGCGAGAGCGTGAGCCCGACCGTGCCACCGGGTAAGCCCGGGATCGGGCCGGACGACTTGAGCACGTGCCCCTGCACACCGGCGATGCCCGCAGCTGCGATCGCGACGCCCGCTGCTCGCATCATGGGATGCGAGACGTTTCTCTTCGTGAGCGAGATCCCCGCGAGCAGTCCGAGGCCCAGTAGCCCGGGCCAGACCGCCAGGCCGTACGTGCGGTAGCCCGCCCACGCGATGTACGCGCCGACGGAGCCGCACCAGTTCTTCGGCGGGTTGTTGGTCGGCCAGACCGAGTGCGAGGGTGCGTCGGCTGGGTCGTAGCTGATGAGGCTGACCGCCGTGAAGACAAGCACGATGCAGGCGATCACCATCCCCGCGTGCCACCACGCTGAGATCTCGGGCAACTCGCTTGCCTGGCTCGATTTGCGTCGGGTTGTACCGGTCTTCTTTTGAGTTCCCATCGGATGGGCTATCGGCGAACCGCGGCTTGAGGGATTCAGGAATGAGCCCCCGTCTACGCTGGTTCAGCCCATACGGAGATTCAACATGGACAAAGCACTCGTCTCAGCCGTGGACGGCTACATTGAATCACTCTTCCTTGAGAGCGATGAAACGCTCGAACGCACCCTCCGCACAAGCGACGAGGCGGGCCTGCCCGAGATCCAGATATCACCCGCTCAGGGCAAGCTGCTCTACCTGCTTGCCAAGCTCGTGGGGGCCAGGCGGATCCTGGAGATCGGGACGCTCGGGGGGTATTCAACGATCTGGCTAGCCCGAGCATTGCCCGAAGTGGGTGAGCTTGTGACGCTCGAATACGAGCAGCTGCACGCGGATGTCGCTCGTTCTAATCTGGAGCACGCTGGCCTTGGTGATCGTGCACAAATCATTGTCGGTGCAGCGCTTGAGACGCTTCCGGGTTTGGAAGCAGGCGATCCCTTCGATCTCGTGTTCATCGATGCGGACAAGGAGAACTACGCCGGGTACCTCGAATGGGCGATCAAGCTCACGCAGCCGGGCGGGCTGATCCTCGCTGACAACGTCGTCCGCGAGGGCGAGGTCATCGACGCCGAGAGCGACGACTCCTTTGTGCGGGGCGTTCGCGAGTTCAACGATTTGCTCGCGGCTGACCCTCGTGCTGAGTCGGTGATCGTCCAAGTCGTCGGTGGAAAGGGTTACGACGGCATAGCGATCGCAAGGCGTGTCTGAGACGTGCACAAAGCTATCTGCACATAAGTCATTGTTAAAAATGGCTTTGCGGCGATCGCATCTCGACTTTCCACAATGATCGGTATTCGATCACCGTACGTTTGGTTTTTGATAGATCGGCAAGTACGCTGTTGGGATGCTCGCCCGCGTCCAATCAGCGCTGCTCCAGGGCATCGATGCCCTCGGATGTGAAGTCGAAGTGGATCTCGACGAGGTCGGCCTCGAAAAGCAGACCGTGGTGGGGCTGCCCGACGCCGCGGTTCGTGAATCGATCCAGCGCGTGACCGCCGCGGTGACCAACGGCGGGTACCCGTTCCCGAAGGGCAAGCTGCTCGTCAATCTCGCGCCCGCGGATCTTCGCAAGGAAGGGCCTGTGTATGACCTGCCCATCGCGGTGGGGTTGCTCGTCGGGCAGGGGCTTGTTGCGGGGGGCGGCGGGGGGCTCGATCACCGCAAGTACCTCTTCGCTGGCGAACTCGCGCTCGACGGCAGGCTCCGCCCAATCAAAGGTGCGATCGCGCTGGCCACACTCGCTGCCGAGAGAGGACTCGAGGGCGTCGTCTTGCCGGCAGAGAACGGCATCGAGGCGGCGGTAGCTTCCAACCTGCCCGGGCAAAAACCTCTTGAGATCTACGGGGTCCGCTCGCTCAGCGAAGTCGTTGGTTTGATGACGGGTCACCTCGAGCGCGAACCTCTGCCGCCGACTGATGTCGCGGGGTTGATCAGATCGGAG